>PXRA01000074.1:31289-66210 GCA_003021725.1 Halobacteriales archaeon QH_8_64_26 | reverse complement strand
GGTGGTGTCCGTCCGGTGGACGGCCAACTCCACGAGGGCGAGATCGACTCGGGAGCGTAAACTTGCCCGCACTGTTCCCATCCGAAACCAGGTATAGCCTTACCGGAGATCTGATCCTACAAGTATTCAGGGTATCGAATGTCCTACCGGTCGTGTATGGTTTCGTTTACCGGGACGATCCGAGCAAGTGCTCTTCGAGCGCGGCTACTAAATACGGATGAGCGCCCGTCCCTACCAGGGGAACGTTGATCAGGACGGTGCTACTTTCCTGGGACGTGTACGCGATCGAGAACGGAGCTGTTCACACGGTCACCGAGCGAGGGACGATCGAGGAGGGCACAGTCCTGATCGAGGACGGCGAAATCAGCGCGATGGGCACCGACGTCGAGGTCCCTGAGAACGCCACCGTCATCGACGCTTCCGGCAAGCACGTCACGCCAGGGCTGATCGACGCCCACAGCCACGCCGGGATGGCCGAATGGGGCGAACCGGAGGACGCCGACGTCAACGAGGGCACCGACCCCGTGACCCCCCACGTCAACGCGCTGGATGGTTTCCACCCGCGGGACGGCGAACTCGAACACGCCTTCCAGGGCGGGGTGACGACCGTGAGCGCCCGGATGGGCAGCGGGAACGTCATTGGAGGAATCATCTGCTGAAGCGACACCACGGCGAGCAGAACGGCCGCCAGCCCTCGACGCGCTCGGGGGTGGCAGCGACGCTGCGCCAGGCGCTGATGGACGCCGAGGACTACGCGTCCCGGCGCGCCCACGCCGAGGAGCAAAGCGAACCCTTCGATCGGGACCTGGGAATGGAGAACCTCGCCCGCGTGGTCAACGGCGACCTCCCGCTGCGGGTGCACGCCCACCGATCGGACGACATCGCGACGGTCTTTCGGATCGCCGAGGAGTTCGGCATTTCGGACTTTTCGATCGAGCACGCGACCGAGGGCCACCTGCTGGCCGAGGAATTCGCGAAACGGGACGTGCCCGCGATCGTCGGGCCCTCGATCTCCAGTGCCTCGAAGTACGAACTCCGAAATATCACCTTCGAGACGCCGGGACTGCTCCGCGACGCCGGCGTGACGGTAGCTATCCAGACCGACGCGCCAGTCCTCCCCCAGGAACACTTGGACGTCTGTGTGGGACTCGCGGTTCGGGAGGGACTACCGGCCGAGGTCGCACTACAGAGCGTGACCCGCACGCCCGCCGAAATCTTAGGCATCGACGAGCGCGTCGGCACGCTCGAAGCGGGCACGAACGCCGACCTCGTCGTCTGGGGCGGGCCGATGTTCGAACTGAGGTCGGATGCCGAGGTAGTCTTCGTCGACGGCGAGTACGCCTACGACCGCGAGCGCGACGATAGCGACCCTCGCGAGGAGTGGGCCTGGTAATCCCCCACCGTCCACGCCCGAACGTTTAGCATCCGGCGCGACTTGTGAACAACTGTCATTCAGAAAGTCGCTATCGAGGACGCCGAGACGGTGCCACACTTCATGGGCGCAAGCACCACTCGGAGGCCGCTCTCGCGTGCAATCGAGGAAATGGGATTCGCGACGACGTACTTCGAACTCGATGCCGGCGAGGCGTTCTCGGGCGGGCTGCACACCCACCACGATCAGGAGGAGCTGTTTTACGTACTAGAAGGGGTAGCGACCTTCGAGGTCCGCGAGCAGCCCGGTGGCCGCTCCGAGTCCATCGACGTGAACGCAAGTGAGGCGATCCACTTCGGCCGGGAGGACGTCTACCAGACCGGCGGCAACGAAAGTGAGAAGCCGGTCGTGGGAATCGCGATCGGCGTTCCGGGAGCGAGACACGACTGGGAGGGCGTCGAGGCGGTACTCGACTGCGGGGAGTGTGGCTAGGAGACGGCCCACAGCATCGTTCCGGCAGGCGAGGCGACTCGAATGCCCGATGCCGAGGAGATAGTCGTTACCTGTCGCGAGTGTGGCACCGAAGCCTGAGGCCGAGGGATGGACAACTAGCGGTCGTAGCAAGCCGGAGGAGCCGGGAATGGGTTCTCTGCGGGCCGTCGAGGAGCGACCCTCCGCGAGCATCCTGCTCCGACCGATCGAGTCCGGTTGAGAACCGGACCGTCTTCACCCTTCGAGACGAGCAGGCTCGTATGACCGATGGAGACGAGGAAATCGACCCGGACGGGGAAAGCGGGCGAGCGGACGGGGGTGGATCGGACGGCGACGACTCATTGGCCTGGGGAACGATCGATTCGACGGTCGCGTACACCTGTCCGGCCTTTGCAATCCGCCACGAAAACGTGGCACTTCCCGGTGGTACCGAGACGGACTTCGATTATTTGACCGAACCGCCCGCAGTCGTGATCCTTCCCTTCACTTCGGATGAGAAAGTGGCGCTAGTCGAGGAGTGGCGCCAGGCGGTCGGGCGGATGAATCGGGGCCTTCCGGCAGGCACCGTCGAGAGCGAGGACGCCGACCTCGAGAGCGCCGCGCGCCGGGAGCTACGCGAGGAGACAGGCTACGAAGCCGGCCGGCTCCGACAGTTGACGACTGTCGAACCGGCCAACGGCGTATCCGACTCGGTCCATCACTACTTCCTCGGCGAGAACTGTGAACCGGCCGGCGAACAGGACCTCGACGCGGACGAGTCGATCCGGGTGCTCGAACGGAATTACGAGGAGTTTCGCGAAGCGGTACGGGCCGGCGAGGTGCGCGACGGACGGGCGGTGCTCGGGATCGCGTTCTACGAACTGCTGGACGAGAAGTGAACTGTCCTCAGGGTTGAGCCTGGCTCCGGCTGTCGAGGAGAATAGTTCATTCCTCGTACTGGCGTCGGGTCTCGGCGACGGCGTTCTGGATGTAGCGGATCGCGGTCGCGAGGCCCATCAACCCGTCCATGAGCGACTGCTGGCTCGTCCCGTCGGGGTAGAGGCGGTGTTCGAGCTGAATGGCGTGTACGTCGGCGAACTCACAGACGGTGCCCTCGCTGTCGAGGAAGGTGTAGAAACCGGGTGTGGCAGCGAGCACCGGCCCGATCCGGGCGAGTAATTCCCCGCGTTTCTCGTCGTCCTCGAGTAGCGCCGCGGTCCGCTCCGTATCGAAGGCGCTCTTGCCGACCAAGCGAAGCGCCCCCCAGGTCTCCTCTTTGATCACGTGTAAGGGGATACGCGAGAGCCGGAGCTGGATGTTGTAGGCCGTATCGCTCTCGGAGACATGCTCGGTGTTCTGAACTACTTTCCCGTCGAGCCAGGCGTCTACCTGCTCGCTGCTCACGTGCTCGGCCATACCCCCGGTACCGACCGTCCCGAGAAAGCCGTTGTGCCCGATTTCGAAAGCCGTTCGTGTGGAGGCTCTTTCGAGGGCGAGAACCCGGATCGTTCTTCCCCACCGCCGGCTCGTTTGGTTCGAGTCGGTTTCGTCCCTCGACCCCTGATGAGTGAGAGAACGCTTTAGGCCGCGCGCGACCGACCAACGACGATCACATGCGCGAGGCTTTCGAGGTGCGGGCTACCGACACCGCGGGCCGGATCGGCGAACTCGACGTCCCACGAGCGGGGCTCACGGTCGAGACGCCGGCGTTCATGCCGGTGGTGAACCCCCATGTCCAGACGATTTCACCCGCGCGGCTCGAACGCGAGTTCGGCGCGGAGATCCTCATCACGAACGGCTACATCCTCCGGAAGAGCGAGGAGCTGCGCGAGACAGTTTTGAAGGAGGGGCTACACGACTTCCTCGACTTCTCGGGGGTGATTATGACCGACTCGGGCTCCTTCCAGCTCGCGGAGTACGGCGACATCGATACGAGCACCCCCGAGATACTCGACTTCCAGCATCGGATCGGCGCGGATATCGGAACGCCGATCGACATCCCCACCCCGCCCAATGTGTCCCACGCGACGACCGAACGCGATCTCGAAGCCACCCAGGACCGCATCGCCGCAGCCGAAGTCGCCGATGTGGGCGAGATGCTCGTGAACGCGCCGATCCAGGGCTCGACCCATCTCGATCTGCGCGAGCGGGCCGCCCGGCACGCCGACGGGACGGACCTCGACTGCTTCCCGATCGGCGCGGTGGTGCCTCTGATGAACGACTACCGCTTCGCGGAAATGGTAGAAGTAGTCGCCGCCGCGAAACGCGGCTTGGGGGCGGACTGTCCGGTCCATCTCTTCGGCGCGGGTCATCCGATGGTCTTCGCGCTCGCCGTGGCGCTCGGCTGTGATCTGTTCGACTCGGCCGCGTATGCTCTGTACGCGCGCGACGAACGCTATCTCACCGTCAGAGGCACCGAACGCCTCGCGGATATCGAGTACTTCCCGTGTGAGTGTCCGATCTGTGTCGAACACACCCCTGACGGTCTCCGGGAGATGACCGACGAGGATCGTCACCGCGCGCTCGCCGAACACAACCTCTATGTGAGCTTCGGGGAGCTTCGCCGGATCAAAGGGGCCATCGCGAGCGGCGATCTCTTGGAACTCGTCGAATCCCGGGCCCGGGGACATCCGGCGATGCTCGCTGGCTACCGGGCGCTGCTCGACCATTCGACGGAACTCGAACGCTCCGATCCGGCCTCGAAAGGGACGTTTTTCTACCTCTCGGGCGAGAGCGCCCGCCGGCCCGAGGTCCGCCGCCATCACGACCGGCTCGCGCGGCTCGTCCCCGAAGGAAAAGTGTTGCTCACCGAGGGCGGCACGAACGAACAGTACGACGAATCCTGGCGCGTGGTCCCGCCCTTCGGCCCGTTCCCACGGGCGCTTTCGGAGACCTACCCGCTCAACGCCGAAGTCCCCGTTCCCGAGCGAAGCGACCGCGCGGCCTACGAGGCGGCCGCGATCGGGACTGCCCGACTCGTCGAGGCGAATCCCGATACCGAATTCACGCTCGCCCATCGCGGATGGCCGGACGAAGCGCTGAGGCGAGTGCCCCCCTCGGTAACTATCACCAACCTCGACGAGACCGTAGCGGACCGATCGTAGCCGCCTAATACCCGGGGGCGAGGGCCTCGCATGGGTAATTGTCCTCCCTATACGGCAGCCATCGCTGCTGACGGCGGTCTCGGGACCGCTCGCGGGTGGGTCGGTCGATCGATCGCATTCGTTGGGGACCCAACACCGGGGGCTTCGCGTAGACGGTCATTCTCCGGTCTCGATCGCCGGACCCCCTCTCGGTGGGGCGGTCGCTGTGCGGAAGCGGGGCTGTTTGGTTTTTTATCCTGCTTTTGCGCCGGGCTGTCTCGCGGTGTCGCGGGAGGTTCGTATCGGGGTCCGTTCCGCCGGTCCCAGGCGCTGGCGAAGGACTGGGGGGCCACCCATAGGTTTTCAAGCCCAGTTAGCGATTTGATACAACAAACCAGCGTTCGCCCATGGCATCTGAAACCGATCGCGCGATAGAAGGCGAGGTCACCCGCGTCAAATCGATCGAATATCTCCAAGGCGCAACAGGCCACGCGATCGGCAGTCTCACCTTTCTCGCCGTCGGAGGGGTAGTGTTCTGGGTTGCGGGTTCGTTGGGAATCGGTCTCGCAAGCTTTGCATGCACGTTCCTACTGAGCGCGAACGGGCTCTCGATCTACCTGTGGGACCAGGTACGGGATTATGTCAGATCGGCCGACGAGAACGCAAGCGACGACGAGCAAACCCGGGACCTCACGCCCCACTCGATTTCGACGGAAGGGAAAGAGGGTATCATTGCTACGTTCACTCAATTCGTCGTGCTCATCGCCGCGCTTCTTTTGTGTGGGGGAGTGATTCAGTTGGTGGGTCCCCGAAACGGGATGTATGTAATAACTGGTGTCATGGCCGTTGGAAACGCCGGTGCCTTGGTATGGACACAGCGGGCGGGAACGTAACACACGAGACGAGTTACTGCTGATTACAATAATTAATAGTGAGAGCCTTTCTGCCACCACAAACCGACTTGCTTGTGTCGGATTGTGCCGTTCGATAGGTTGATCTAAGATCGTATATCAGAGATAACTCACTTCGAGCGGTAGATTATGCGCTTTGGGATCGAGATCGCCGAGGGCTCCGTCTGTCGTAATCATCCCGATCGGTCGGGCCGTCCTTCGCACCGGGGGCTCTCACGGATAGCGGTACAGCGCGGATACCACGCCCTTCACGGCGTGCGAGGACGTCAAGTGTGCGCCCCGCTCGACTCCAAGCATGACCGAGTACTTCGAGATCCACGAGCGCGACGGTGCGGCTCGAATCGGGGAACTACGTCTAACTCACCCGGTCACGACGCCCGCACTCGTCGATCGGGACGGCATCGAACCGCCGACCGCAGCTATCGGCGACCTCGCCCATCACCGGCTTCGCGACGCCGGTAGCCGCTGGCCGACCAACCGAGAGGAACCCGCAGGCGAGGGGTCGATGCTGACGATCCTCCCCCATCGCGGGCTGCCGGCCGGCACGCCCGAGGAGGTGGGTGAGGCCTTCGCAGGCGAGCATCCCGACGCGGGGTTTCCGAGCGCCGCAGTGATATCGACCGACACCGCCGTTGACCACGGTACGGACGCCTACGCGCTCTCGGACACCCAGGGTCTGGTGGGTCACGCCCGCGCGCTCGTCGAAGGACTGATCGACGTGCGGGGGACGGTCCCGGCCGATACCGCCCTCTATCTCCCCGGCGTCGCGCTCCCGGCGAACGCCCCCTTGCTCGTCTATGCCGGCGTCGACCTCGTCGATCCCGCCCGCGCGATCGTAAAAGGTACTCAGGGTAAGTATCTCACGAGCGATGGTGAGTTCTTCCTCTCCGATCTCACCGAGCTTCCCTGTCCCTGTCCCGCGTGTTCGACGTCCATCGGGGCGTTCGGTCGGGAGGAATGTGTCGAACACAACGTCCGCGTTCTCGCCGCCGAACTGGCGACCGTCCGCGAGCGGATCCGTGAGGGCCGGTTGCGTGATTACCTCGAAGGGCAGGTCCGCCACGATCCCTGGCTCACGGCGGCGCTGCGGCGCTTCGATAGCCAGTACACCTACCTAGAGACGCGAACGCCGGTCCTGCGGAACACGGAGTTGCTCGCGACGACCGAGGATGCGATGCGGCGCGTCGAGATCCAACGCTTCGCCGACCGAGTCACCTCCCGATACCGCTCCCGGTTCGACGCACCCCTGGTCCTCGTTCCCTGTTCGGCCCGGAAACCCTACAGCGAATCCCAGAGCCACGGCCAGTTCAACGACGCCATCCGGTATCGGGGCCACGTCGTCTCGATGACCTCTCCCATAGGTGTGGTCCCCCAGGAACTCGAACACACCTACCCGGCCCAACACTACGATTCGGCAGTCACGGGCCGGTGGTCCGCCGAGGAGATCGAGTTCGTCGCGAGCGTCCTTTCCCGCTATCTCGCATGCAACGACTATCCCCGGGTGATCGCCCACGTCCCGCCCGAGGGCTACCGGGAGGTCTGTGAACGCGCCGCCGAGGCCACCGATACTGAAATGGAGTTCACGGTACCTGACTACCCGACGACCGACGAATCACTGACGAATCTCGCCGCGACACTGGAAGGCGAACCCCGCTATGGGAAGCGCGAACGGGAACACAACACGATACGAGCGATCGCCGACTACCAGTTCGGGGCCGGCGCGGGCGAGGCGCTGTTCGAGGACATCGAGGTCGAAAGCCGGATCCCGAAACTGCGGGTCCTGGCGGGAAGCGAGCAACTGGCGACGATGGTCCCCCAGTACGGCGTGCTCGCGCTGACGCTGGCGGGCGCTCGGCGCTGGACCGACAGCGAGGTCCCGACCAGAAAAGTGGAAATCGATGGCTTCGTTCCCCGAGGAAGCGTGCTCGCGCCGGGAATCACGGGCGTAGAAGGCGAAATCCGGGTCGGCGACGAGGTCCTCATCGACGGGCCGAGGGCCTTCGGAATCGGCCGCGCGGCGATGTGCGATCGGGAAACGGAGACGAGTACACGAGGTATCGCCGTCTCGGTCAGACACGTCGAGAAAGTAGAGTGATCGAGTGGTAGGACTTCGATCCTCGGCTACTGGCTCCGGACGATCTTCGGGGGCTTGCTCTTTCCGCTCGACGGCATCGTAACGGACGTGACAATATCGGCGCTTATCGCCCTACTTGCGGTTCTTACCGTCTTCCCCGACTCGTCGTCCTCACCTTCGGGCTGGCCTGAGCAGTTCTCCCGGCTCCCGCGGTTCTCTCTGTGACTATCGGGACTCGATGGCTCGATAGCTCCGTAGTTGCCCCTCGGTTCGGGGCGAACACTTAGAACGAACGGTCACAGTAGAGCGACCATGCAGACGGCTGTCCTCACCGATTCCTTGGAGTTCGAGTTCGAAGAGCGCGAGCGCCCCGACCCGGGTCCCCGAGAGGTCCTCGTCGCGATCGAGGCGGTCGGAATCTGTGGCTCGGACGTGCATTACTACCGCCACGGCCGGATCGGCGAGTACGTCGTCGAAGCGCCGCTCGTCCTCGGCCACGAGAGCGCGGGCGAGGTAATCGCGGTCGGCAAGGGCGTCACCGAACACGACCCCGGCGATCGTGTCACCCTCGAACCGGGCGTTCCCTGTCGGCGGTGTGAGTTCTGCAAGCGCGGGAACTATAACCTCTGTCCCGACGTCACGTTCATGGCTACCCCACCGGACGACGGTGCCTTCGCCGAGTACCTCGTTTGGCCCGCCGACTTCGCCTACGGGCTCCCCCAGACCGTCTCGACGCGGGCGGGCGCGCTCTGTGAACCGCTTAGCGTCGGGATCCAGGCCTGCCGGCGCGGGTCGGTCGGCGTCGGCGACAGCGTCCTGATCTCGGGCGGGGGACCGATCGGCCTGCTCGCGATGGCGGCCGCCCGCGCGGCCGGGGCGAGCGAGGTGTTTCTCGGCGACGTCGTCGACCGGAAACTCGCGTTCGCCGCCGAGCGGGGTGCCGACCGGGTGATCGACGCTCGCGAGGGCGACCTCGCCGGGACGGTCGCGGCCGCCACCGAGGGCCGAGGGGTCGATACCGTCATCGAAGCCTCCGGCGCACCCCAAGCGATCCGATCGAGCGTCGAGGTAGTGCGGCGCGGCGGCGATGTCGTGCTGATCGGCCTCCCCAGCGACGGCGAGGTCCCGATCGACGTGCTCGATATCATCGACGACGAACTCGACCTCCACGGATCCTTCCGCTATGCGAACACCTACCCGGCCGCTATTTCACTACTGGAAAGCGGGGCCGTCGATATCGAGGGACTGATCCACTTCGAGGCGGGGCTTTCGGGGATCGAGGACGCCTTCGAGCGCGCGATGGATGCGGAGACGGTAAAGGGGATGATCACGGTCGGCGACTGACTGCTGTTCGCCCCCAGTCATGTACGCACGCCTCGGTGACGGCTGCTCTCAGTCCCGTCGCTGTAGGGGAGTCGAACGGGAACGTCGGCACGATCGGTGCATGGTGCCCCTACTCGCGGCCTTCTCGATGCCGGCGCGCTCGATAGTCGGGCAGCGCGTCGTCTTGCATAACGGCCGTCCGGCCGCCATCGACGATCAGGTGCGTGCCGGTGACGAACGCCGCCTCCTCGCTGGCGAGAAAGGCCACCGCGGCGGCGACGTCCTCGGGCGTTCCGAGCCGGCCGACCGGGTGGATGGATTCGAGGTCGGCACGGCGGTCGGCGTCCATATCGCCCGTCGTGCGTGGAACGGCGATCAGGCCGGGGCTGACGCTGTTGACACGGACTCCCGGGCCGAAATCGAGCGCCATCGCCCGGGTCATTCCCTCGACGCCGGCCTTCGCGGCATTGTAGGGGAACATCCCTGGCGTCGTCGCGAACGCCTGGTTCGAGGAGACGTTGACGATAGCGCCCCTATCGATGGCCCCAACGGCGTGTTTGGCACAGAGCCAGTAGGCCCGAAAATCCGTCTCGACGACCGAGGCCCAGTCGTCCATCGTGGCCTCGTCGGCCCCGGTGTAGGTCTCGACGCCCGCGTTGTTGACGAGCACGTCGAGCCCGCCGTAGACTTCGGTCGTCGCCTCGAACAGCGCGGCGATCGCATCGGGATCCCGCAGGTCCGTACGGATGAAGTGCGCCTCGCCGCCGTCGGCCTCGATGTCGGCGACGACACCCTCGCCCTCGTCCGTCGTCCGGCCGGCGACGACGACGTTCGCGCCGCCCGTGGCCAGTCGCCGGGCGATCGTGGCACCGATCCCGCGCGTCGCGCCGGTGACGACAGCGACGTCCTCGGCGAATCGGTTCACTCTCACCACTCCGCGACCGATCCGTCCGGGTGGCGCCACACGGGGTTGTGCCAGTCGGTCTCGCCGGCCTCGGCGGCCCGCTCGCGGACGTGTTGTTCGTCTACCTCGATACCCAGTCCCGGCCCGTCGGGCAGGGAAACGTAGCCGTCCTCGAACTCGAAGACGGAGGGGGCGACGAGATAGTCGAGCACGTCGCTGCCTTCGTTGTAGTGGATGTCGAGGCTCTGTTCCTGGATGAGGGCGTTCGGCGAGCAGGCATCTATCTGGAGGCAACTGGCGAGTGCGATCGGCCCGAGCGGGCAGTGTGGCGCGAGCGCCACGTCGTAGGCTTCGGCCATGCTCGCGATCTTTTTGACCTCGGTGATCCCCCCGGCGTGGGAGAGATCGGGCTGGATGACGTCTATGACGCCCTGTTCGAAGAGGGGTTTGAAATCCCACCGCGAGAAGAGTCGCTCGCCGGCCGCGATCGGGATCGTCGTGTGGGCGGCGATACCCGGCAGCGCGTCCGCCTGTTCGGGGCGAACCGGTTCCTCGATAAAGAGCGGATCGGAGGGTTCGAGCGCGCTCGCGAGGCGTTTCGCCATCGATTTCGAGGCCCGACCGTGGAAGTCGACGCCGACGTCGACCTCGGGACCGACCGCCTCCCGGACGCTCGCGACGCGCTCGACGGCGGCCGCAACCGTCGCCGGCGAGTCGATCCGTCGGAGTTCGGCCGTGGCGTTCATCTTGAGCGCATCGAAGCCCGCCTCGACTTTCTTTTCGGCCGCCCGCACGACACCTTCGGGACGGTCGCCGCCGATCCACTGATAGACCCGGACGCGCTCGCGGGCCCGCCCGCCTAAGAGGTCGTAGATCGGGGCGTCGAACGATCGGCCCTTGACGTCCCAGAGCGCCTGGTCGATGCCGGCGATCGCGCTCATGAGGACCGGTCCGCCCCGGTAGAACCCGCCGCGATACATCGTCTGCCAGTGATCCTCGATTCTCGCGGGGTCCTCGCCGAGCAAGTAGGTTTCCATCAGCTCCCGTCTCGATACGGAGAAAGAGCCACCGCGGCGGCACTGAGAACAACTCGTAGTCGGTAATCCGCGTCATTCGCCCGCTCCCGTACGGAACACGCCTATTCCGTGTTCGTCTCGGCCGCTGCACTCGCGTTCATCGCTCCTTCGGACTCGGCCGGCGATAGCACTGGCCCTTTCGTTCGGAGTCGCTTCGCTTCCGTGTCGCTCCCCGTCGAACCGTCCCATGCGTGACCGTCGTCGCGCGACGCTCTTAACAAGCGAGGCAAAGAATCAGTGTGATCGCTATAGTTTCCGGTACTCACGGGCCTCAGCCGCAGCCTCTACTACCGACTCGACGGTCGCGCTCTCGCTCGTGGCCTCGACCGCGGCATTGACCGCGCCTTCGAGCACCGGCGCGTCGGCGATCCCGGCGTCGGCCTCGACGGCTGCTTCCTCGATGGCGATCTCGGCGTTCATGACCGCACTGCCCAGATCGACGAGGACCACTACACCCCCGCCATCGTCGGCGGCCTCGATGCTCTCGCGGATCGCGTCCATCGACGTGCCGATTCCGCCGTCGGGATCGCTGCCGACCGCCTCGATCCTGGCGTCGCCGCCCATCTCGGCGGCGACCTCGACGATCCCCTCGGCCGCGCGCTCGCTATGGGAGACGACGACTATACCGACCATTCACTCGCCCTCCTCGCCCACCGCGTCGCCGTTTTCGGTCTCGGCGTCGTCGGCACCGATATCGGGCTCGGTCGGGGCCGTTGCGTCGCTACCGCCGTCGACCTCGTCGAGGAACTCCTCGGCGGTGGCCAGTAGCTCCTCGACGATCAGGAGCGTGCTCGTCGCGCCGGGGTCCCGGTGGCCCACCGAGCGCCACCCCAGATAGGAAGCGCGGCCCTTCTTCGCGCGCAGCGGGACGGTAAAGGCAACCCCGCGCTCGGCCGCGTCGGCGGCCTTTCGGAGCGCTTCGACCGGCGGGAGGTCGTCGACCTCGATCGATCTCTTGTAGGTGTGGACCGCGGGCACGAGGGCATCGACCATCGTCTTCGCGCCGACCTGGGCGTCGCCCCGATCCTGAACTTTCTCGAGGTAGGCCTCGGCGAACGCGACGGTCGTCTCGGGGGCGATTCCCTCCTCTAGCTCGGCGCTGGCGCTCATGATCGAGCCGCCGTATAGCGGACCGGAGGCCCCGCCGACCGCAGAAACCAGCGCCGTACCGACGGTCTTGACGATCGCCGCAGCGTCGCCGTCGGTCGATTCGGCCTGTTCGAGTGCGGCTTCGAAGCCCCGATCCATGTTCGTGCCGTGGTCGGCGTCGCCGATCGCCGAATCCAGGTCGGTGAGATACTCGCGTTCGGCGGCCAGTCGATCGGCGACGTTCGCGATCGCGGCCAGCAGTGCCTCCCGCTCGGTCTCGGCATCGGCCATACGCGAGCTATCGCCCGGGTTCGACAAGGCCTTTTCCCGCTTCGCTCCCCTGGTGGCGGGCGACCGACGACCGCGGAGAGGGATCGACGGCCATACTGGAGCCGGACGAGGAGGACTCAGTCGCGAATCAATCAGCGACCGTCAGCGCGGGCGTTTCGGCCGGGGCGGCGAGCAACTCCTTCGTCTCCTCGTCGAGTTCGAGCACCGTGACCGAACAGCCACACATATCGAGCGAGGTCATGTACTCGCCGACCCGACCGTTCCAGGTATCGAACCCGCGATCGGCGAGCAGCTCCTGTACCCGCCGGTTGACGATGAACAACTCGGAAAGCGGCGTCCCGCCCATCCCGTTGACGATCGTCGCGACCTCCGCCCCCTCGGCAGGGTCGACGTCCTCCAGTACCGCCTCGGTGAGGTGCTCGGCCACCCGATCGGCGCTCATCGCCTCGGTGCGCTCGGTGCCCGGCTCGCCGTGGATGCCGATGCCGAGTTCGATTTCGTCTTCGTCCAGGTCGAAGGTCGGCTCGCCCTTCGCGGGCGTGACACAGGAGGTAAGGGCCATCCCCATCGTGCCTACGTTCTCGATGGCGTTCTGGGCGACTCGCTGCACGTCGTCGAGGTCGTCGCCCCGCCGCGCGGCCGCGCCCGCGACCTTATGGACGAAGATCGTCCCACAGACCCCCCGGCGGCCCGAGGTATACAGCGAGTCCTCGACGGCGACGTCGTCGTTGACCACGACCTGTGCGACCTCGAGGTCTTCGTTTTCCATCCCCGCCATCTCGGCGGCGGTCTCGAAGTTCATGACGTCGCCCTCGTAGTTCTTCACGACCGCGAGCACACCCGCCCCGCCCTCACAGGCCGTGAGCAGCTCCGACAGTTGGTCGGCCGTCGGCGAAGTGAAGACCTCGCCCGCGGCCGCGCCGTCTAACATCCCCGGCCCCAGATAGCCCGCGTGGGTCGGTTCGTGGCCGCTGCCGCCGCCGCTGACGACGCCGACCTTTCCCTCCACTGGCGCGTCCAAGCGAACGAGGCCCTCGGTGTCCTCAAGCCGGCGTATCCGATCGGGGTAGGCGGCGACCATCCCCTGGAGCATCTCATCGACGTACTCGTCGGGATCGTTGATCAGCTTTCGCATGGTAACGAGTACCGCCCGCCGACGGCTATTAAGCCTTCCCCGCGTTCCCGGGTTCGCCGCGTCCGCCGTCGGTCCGCGAGCGAGCCTCGGCCTCGACCTCGATAACGTCCGGATACGGTGGGCGACTGGGCCGAATACCTATTCCAGCAGCGACTCACCGTCCATCTCCGAGGGCACGTCGAGGCCGATCAGCGCACAGATCGTCGGCGCGATGTCGGAGAGTCCCCCGTCAGTCCGTACCGTTCGACCGCCTTCGCCCCCCTCGGAATCGAGGTAGATCAGAGGCACCGGGTTCAAGGTGTGGGCAGTATGGGGGTTCTCGGCGGTGCCCATGTCGTCGGCGTTGCCGTGATCGGCGGTGATCAGGATCTCTCCACCCGCATCCCGGATCGCTGGAACGAGATCCCCGAGGCGGGAATCGACGGCTTCACAAGCGGCCACCGCCGCCTCGAAATCCCCGGTGTGACCCACCATGTCGGGGTTCGCGTAATTGAGCACCATCACGTCGGGGTCCTCCCGCTCGATGGTCTCGATCGCGGTCTCGGTCACCGCCGGCGCGCTCATCGCTGGCTGGTGGTCGTAGGTCGGGACCGATGGGCTGTCGACGATCTCCCTCGTTTCGCCCTCGAATTCGACTTCCCGGCCGCCGTTCAGGAAGTAGGTGACGTGGGCGTATTTCTCCGATTCGGCGATCCGAAGCTGTGTCCGCCCGTCCTCGGCGAGGGCTTCCCCGAGGACCTCGGCGGGCCGGTGGGGCGGGAAGGCTACCGGGAGGTCGAAGGTCGCGTCGTACTCGGTCATCGTGGTGAAACGAACGTCGGGCGGCGAGGTGGAGAACTCCCACTCGGGGCGGATGTCACCGAGCATCCGAGTGAGTTGCCGCGCGCGGTCCGCCCGGAAGTTGAAGAAATAGGCCGCGTCGCCCGCCGCCAGGGCAGGCCTACCCTGCTCACGGCTCCGCCGTTCGCTCTCCGAGGCGCGTTGCGCCTCGCCCTCGATCAGCGTCGGTTCGACGAACTCGTCGGTCTCGTCCCGCTCGTAGGAGGCGCGAGCGGCTTCGGTCGCCGAGGCGGCCTCGTGATCGGCCTCCCGATTCACGATCGCGTCGTAGGCCCGTTTCGTCCGTTCCCAGCGCTCGTCCCGATCCATCGCGTAGTACCTGCCCGAAACCGTCGCGACCTCGCCAGTGCCCTCGCGCTCGATCACTTCTTCGAGGTCGGCGAGATACTCGATTCCCGCTTTCGGGGCGGTGTCCCGACCGTCGGTGAAGGCATGCGTCACCGCCTCGATTCCACGATCGGCGGCGAGGGAAATCAGGGCGTGGAGGTGGGCCTGATCGGAGTGAACGCCGCCGTCGCTCACCAGCCCTAAGAAGTGAACGCGGCCGTCGTGCCGGTCGGCGTACTCGAACGAAGCGGTGATCGCCTCGTTTTCGGCGAGTCGGTTCTCGCTGACGGCATCCGTGATGCGAGTGGACTCCTGGGAAACGACCCGGCCGGCACCGATGGTGAGGTGGCCGACCTCGCTGTTTCCCATCTGGCCGTTGGGCAGGCCGACCCGCCGACCGGAGGTCGTCAGAGTGCCGTACGCTTCGGTCTCGGCCAACCGATCGAACGTCGGCGTGTCGGCGGCTTCGACGGCGTCTCGCCTCTCGTGATCGCCCAGTCCCCAGCCATCGAGAACCACCAGTGCGGCTTGCATACCGGGGCGTCGGGGCGGCCGGTCAAAAACGCGCCGCTCGTGGCGGACCGCTTTGCTCCTCGGCGTCGACCGGCGAGGCGACGCGCATGCCCGATGAGCCGGGATTCGGCGTCGAGATCGACCGGGACCTTATCGAGGAGCGACGGAGTGGCCACACCACAATCGACGGATAGGCACCGAGAAGACCGGCGATACCGACGCTTCGAACGATCGGCGTCTCGGCCGGGGAGGTTAACTTCCGGCGGGGACTATCGGCACTATGCTTCTGATCCGCGGTCGTGCCGGCGGGACGGCTTTGACCGGCACGCTCTACGAGCGCGGCGACCGGGTACCCTCCTTTAAGGGCGCGCCCGACGAGGACGCCGCGTACGTCTGGGTCTGTGATGAGTTCTACGCCGTCGACAGCGGTGGCGCAGTACAGACGGTCGATGGCGAGGAGATGAACATTGCCTTCGAGTCGCCGATGCCCCGCGGGTTCGATACCCGGGAGGCGGCCGTCGCCGCCGCGGAAGACCACCTCCGGACGCAGTTCGCCCGCATCGGGGTGAGTAGCGCCGACGTCGAAATCGAAACCGAGGACGCCGACGTGCAAGGCGAGACACCTGGCGAGGCCGGAGCGGAGTGACCTCGAAGCGGAGTGGGATCGAGACCAACGACACAGGCGGGTATCGCTTGGCAGTCCGCGGTCCGGAACCGTCGATCAGCGCGAGGTCGTCTCAACGCCGAGATCACGGCCGATCGCGTGCTGTAAGTTCCGTAGTTCGTCGTCGAGATTGCGCTTGAAGAACCGCTCGACCCCCGGCAGATTGCCGTCGACGAGAAAGCGATTCGTTAGTCGCGTGCGCTCGGTGCTGCCCGGGTCGTCGACCTCCTTGTCCCCGGCGTCTAGTCCCCGGAGTTCGTGTTCGCCGATCACGCGCATCGCCCGCGATCGGCCGACGAAACGGGCGTAGCGCGGTTCCTCGCGGTCAGTGTCCTCGGTCTCGACCGGCACGGTGCGATTGATGACCGGGATCGGAAGCGAGACGTGCCAGGTAGCGTGGCGATCGTCCTCCGCGTCGAAGCTCTCGACGACGCTGATCGCCCCGGCGCGTTTCTCGTGATCGGAAATAAAGGCCCAGACCCGCTCGGGCGGGGCGCTTACCTCGAAGGTCCGTTCGACGCGAACCGTCATACTCGGTACCTGCACCCGCCGAACAAAAAGCCCGTCCTCCCGGGGATCGACTCACCTGGGTGCCCACTTACGTGCTCACACCGAGGTGGAGGTCACGCGCCAGGTGGTCGAGCGCGCCCGCCCCCACTTCTCGATGTTGACGTCCTCTGACTTCTCGGTGAGTCCCGAGAGCCGGACACCGACCTGCTTGGCCGATAGGCCCAGGTTCTCGGCGATGGTCTTTGAGCGGAAGTACTGTTGGCCCCGCGAGAGACCCTCGGAGAGGTGATCAAGGATCCGTTCTTCGTCGTCGGTGAGGTCAGTCATTACGTCTCATAGGAACCGCGAGGATTAATCGCTTTTGCCGGCGAGAGCACCCGCCGATCGTGGCGCTCCCGACCACCGATCCCGGCGTCGGCCGCTCGGCGTCGATCCGGGTTCAGCCCTCGCCATAGCCGACTCGCACTGATCCGCGAGCGGTCCTCACGAGCCGTAGGCATGAATCGACGTTACGAGAATCGAGGCCGCGAGCATCGCCCCGGCGAACCCCAAGGCGGCGGTCACCTGGTTTCCGGTGGTAGCGCCGACGAACATCCCGAGCGCGCCGAGAAGACCGAGCGTGCCGAGGAGAACAGCGAACCCGATGGACTTGTCCGACCCGGTCGTAACTCCTGCCATATCGAGGGTCGATCCGCCCGGGATATAGGTCATGTGGAACCGACCCGACCGGAGCACCGGAACACCCCTTGGAGAGTGTACGTTCTGGGGGCCGAAAGAGGAGCTACTCCTGGCTGTGTGCCAGGCTGAACGTTCGGACTCCCTCTGAGGGCTCTGCCATCAGAGCAGCGGCGCGGGCGGCGGTAACGAACGTATCGTTGCCGAAGTACGGCATCGCGTAGACGGCCCCGATCGCCCCCCGTCCAGAATTCGTGCCCTCGATATCGAGGGCGAGTTCCTCACCGGTTCGAGGCAAGAACTGGGCGCGGTCGAGGCCGTAGAAAACGATTCCATTCCCCGTCGCGGAAGCCGCGACGCTCGCCTCGGCGAGAAATCGACGACCGGCACCACCTTGGTCCGGAACGTACAGCGAGTCCACGAGCTTCGTCCCGCCGGCCCCGCTCGTATCGATCCAGAGATCGAACACGTCCCCAGGGTAGAATCCCTCGTCGGCCTCGAAAGCCTGCACCCGCCGTCGCTGGGAGCGGTGTTCCGGGAACAGGAGCGCACCGAGGCCACCCGGCTCGTCGGGCTCGTCGGACGCGATGGCCCCGCCGGGTTCGTCCGGCCCGTCGGGGTCCGCGATCGGTAGGCGAACGCGGCGGGAGTCACCCGGTTCGAGCGGGACGTCCGGAGCGACGTGACCGAGACACGTCGAGGGGAATTGCGGGTCCCCGGTCAACGCGAGCGCGCCCTTCTCCGAGCGATAGGTCCCGACGTCGAAGGGCACTGCAGCGACCGATAGCAGCTCCGCGCTGTCGCTCGCCGGACTCGTATCGATCCGGACGTCGAGAAGCCCTCCTTCCCCGACGAGCCGATCGCGATCGAGCGCGTGGACGATCGCGACGTGTTCGCCCGTCCCGCCGCTGTAGGGGTACGCGCCGTCCAGATAGCCATTGATGTCGGCGAGAAACTCCCAGTCGCCCGCGCTCGTGCGCACGGAGAGCTCGTGGTCGTAGAAATCGAGATCGACGCCGTGCACCCAGAGGTCGAAGCGCTCGCGTGGATCATACTCCGCCCGCCTCGCGAGCAGCGACGCGTAGGCGTAGCAGTACCGGTCACGGGCGAAGGTGAGCGTGCTGGCGCGGGACTCCTCCCGAAGGCCGGTAGCGGAGCCGACGTTCGGGACGAACGGATCGAAGCCGCGTTCGGTCCCTACGTAACGCGTGCGGGCGTACCAGCCCCGACCGTCGGCGGCCCGTGAGGCTCGCAGGTCCATCTGAATCGCCTGCCTGCTCGGCGTATACTGAGGGTCGATGGTGTGGCTCTCGCCGAGGTAGAGCACCTCCCGACCGCCGAGGTGTTCGCTGGCATTGGTAATGAGGCTCCGAATTGCGTCGTTCGCCGGCTCCGGGCCGACGTCCTTCTCGTACCAGCCCCGATAGAAGTCGACGAACGCGAAGTCCGGATGTGCCCCGATGCGGGCCAGTCCCTCAGTCAGGGTCGCGAACGTCTCGGGCTGGCGGGATACGATGATGTAGGGAAAGTGAACGAAGACCCCGACCTCGACCTCGGGGGCGACCGCCCTGATCGTTCGCTGCTGGGCGGCGAAGACTTCCGGACCCAGCGATTCGAGATTGTGAACGGCGTCGTCGTTCCAGTACCCGTTTTCGACCCACGCGCCGCCGACCGGCGCTTCCTGCCAGAGGACGACGCGACCGGCCGGAAAGCGATCCCGATAGCGGGTCACGATAGCCCGGAGCCGCCGCAGGTGGGCCTCTCGCCGGCTCCGGTCGGCGACGAACGCTGGGGCGGGTACCTCGCTCAGCACGCCGACGTTGAGCCACGCCTCGACGCCCGCTTCGGCCGCGGCCGCGAGCGCCGTCTCGAGGGTGACGAGGGAGGCGTCCGTCGGCCCCGGCTTCGCGAGAAGTACCGCGAGGTCGTGGCGGCGGGCGAACGCGAGGAGGTTCCGTCGAACCGCCTCGTCGGTCCAGAGCGGCCGTTCGGCCCAGACGAAGTCCGTTCGACGGTCGTTCGAGCCCCGTTCTGCGCGGGGTTCGGCGGTGTCGGTCGTGTCCGTCCGATCGGCGGCTGCCGTGCGGTCGGTGACTGGTTTCTCCTGGGCGTTCCCCGTGCGATCGGCACAGCCGGCAACGGCGACCGCGGTGCTCACTGTAGCCGCATGGAGGAACTGCCGTCGTCGCATACGCTGACGTGGCGCACCGACGGAATAAAGCTACAGGCGAACTCGTCGGTGGAAAACGAGCGAACGCGTCCGCTTGCTCGGAAGCCGGTTCGTGTGCAAGGGTTATGATCACGGACCCACGAGAGGGTGCGATGACGCCCGAGCCTGAGACCGGCTCCACGCTATCCGGATGAACGACGTTCTGATGGCCCAGGGCACCGGACGCGGCGTCTCGCTTCCCTCCGGAACGTCGACGCGAACGATCACGGCCGCCATGGACAGCGGGAAGATCCCCGAGTGGTGGACGACTCACATTCGGCGGGGCGAGCGAACGCAGGTGTCGATCGCCACCCGGGTCTACTCGCCCGCGCTCGGGAGGTCCTTTGCGATCCCGGGCGGGCGGACGATCGAGACCGACGTGCTCGCCGCCTTCGACTCGAACGAGACGCGACCGGTGACCGCCGACGTTCCCCTCTGGGACGGCCCGATACTGTTCGTCAACCGAACGAGCGCACGGTGGGGGGAGGTGAGCGGGACCGCGACGCCGATCGAGGCGACCTTCGGGGTCTACAATTCACTTCCCGTGCCGGTCCCGATCACTGAACTCGGTTACGCCGTCTCGATGAACGGCGTCCGCGTCGGTAACGGCTCTACCGAGGGGGCAGGCGTGCTCGATGCCGGACAAGTAACGCCGGTCGAGACGACGATCACGATCGACGCGACCCGGCTCGACGAGTGGTGGGTTACCCACCTCCGGCGAAACCAGGAAACCACCGTCCGGGTGACCTTCCGGCTGCAAGCCGGCCTGCCGGTCGTCGGCACCGTTCAGCTTCCTGCCGACGTCCTGACCTACCGAACCCGACTGGAGACCGACCTGCTCGGGACGAAGAACGCGACCGGCGGGAAAGCGAGCGGCCGTCGGATCGGAATGGGAATCGGAGCGCCGATCGGCCCTCCCCTCGAACCCGCCGACCGAGAGAGGAGTCCGGTCGTGCCGGCCGCGCGGTGAGGGCGGCGTCGTCGGATTCGGACGTAGAGGATTTCAGCCGTCCAGTTTCACTTTCGCTGTCCTGTATACACTCCTTCATACGTCCGTAGCGGCTTCGAAGAGACACGCCCAGGGAGCGGTCCCGTCCCCTCCCAACGGGGGTGAGGCCAACCATGAACGAACTCACGAGCCGGAGTCGAGACGCAGCGACGCCCGAAGAGTGCGGGCAGGACGGTCGATCCGAGCCGTTCGACGGCCGCGCTCGGAACGAAGAGAAGCAGGCCGCTCGTTCGCGTCGACGGCGGGGGCACGCTCCAGCACCCGACGAGGTCGACGTCAACGGCGCGCCGATGGCGGTCGATCGCTGTCGGTACTGTGGGGTCGTAATCCCCGATCCCGGCCGCCCCGGTGGGCCCTGCCCCGGCCCGAACCACACCCTCGATGAGTTCGGGGTCCGTCCGCCAACCGAACCCGAACAGAGCGACCGAGCTATCGGACGCTCCCGAGCCCTCGACTCTCATGGGGAGGACCATCGAACGATCCCGCCGATACTCGCTTCACACTGAGAGAACCGCTCGACGAACGTCAAAACCGGTGATCGAAACGATCGGGGTGGCCGTTGCTCGCGGGTTCCCTTATCACTCCTGTCGAAGCACGTCGACCCGCAGCGTAAGAGGTGGCGGGGCAACCCTCAGGTGCAATGTCCGGGCCCCGCCACCGACCGCTGCGATCGGAGCCGTGATAATCGCCGGCTACTGTTTCGCTCGTTTCCGCTCGAAACGGCCGGCTAGAGCGCCCATCACGGTATCGGTAAAGCGAATCCCCGCGGTCGGCTACCGTCGCCCCGGCGATCGTCGGCGTTTACCCTGCCCGAGGCGTCGGCCGTCCCGTAGGGGAGAGCGTTCGATCCCGACGGTGGCTACCGATCGTCAGCGAACTCCGCGAAGTGCTCGATCGGAACGCCCTCCATCGTCGTCATGTTCAGTATCTGATATTCGACGACCAAGGGGAGTTCGAACGCCGCGTCGCGATCGGGGGCCTCGAAGCTGAGCAGGAAGTCGCACCGATCGAGCAGCGCGTAGGTATCAACGATCCCGATGCTGGAGCCGAGCTTCCGGACCTCCGGTCCGGTATCACCCCAGATCGAGGCGAGTTCCTGCGGGTTCCGGAACTCGGCGTCAGTCACTTCGACGAGTGTAACCTGCGTTGATATATCCACTAGTAGTGTCTAGAGCAGTAAATCCGATTGGGGAACAGCTCCCGGCGGCCGCCCTGCTGTGACCACTGGCCCCCCGGCAGGAACCCGGTCGATGCGGAGCCGACCGGCGCTGCTCCTATGGACGGGCTGCGCCTACGGCGGGTATGACCGACGAGGAGAGCACGAACAGTGGGGACGAGAGCGCTACGCCCGAGACCTTCCTCGAAGCGATGCGGAACCCCAACGGAACGGCGTACACCGAGACGATCGCCGAATACGTCGGCTGTGGGGACCGAACCGCCGAGCGAGCCCTGGATACCCTCGAAGACCACGAGCGGGTGACCCACCGAGAGACCGACGACGGGACGCTCTGGATCCTGCCGGAGATAGGGGGCATCTGAGCGTTGCGTCGTCGAACTGATCACCCGTCCGGACGATCCCCTGCTCGTCGAGACCGGAGCGACCGTCTTCGAGGGAACCCGCCTTTCGTCGGATACGGACGCCTACGAGGTCCCGAAAACGACTGATCGAACCTGGGGCGAGAGGACGACAGCAGTGCAGCAGCGACGCTCGATTACCCGTCCGCACCCTCCGGTAGCAGTGCTCTCGCGTCCTCGTCGGTGAGATCGCCGTCGCCGTCGATATCGAGAGCGGCGACCTGCTCGTCGGTAAGGGTCAAGTCGCCGTCCTCGACGCTCGCTACGATCGCCGTGTGGGCGATCGCATCGAAGCTATCGACGCTCCCGTCGCCAGTGATGTCCTCGAAGACGCCGTCGTCGTTCGGGTCCTCGGGCGGGTCGACCGAGAGCTCGATCCCGTCGAACTCGATATCGATCGGCCCGGAGAAGGGACCTTCCCCTGCGTCGCTCTCGCTTTCGCTTTCGGTCTCTTCCGCCGCGGCCTCACAGGGTACCGACTCGGCGATAGCGACCAGTTCCCCTCTCTTGAAGGGGCCGCTGATCGAGTACTGGAACTCGCCACACGGGAAGATCGCGCTTGCCTGCGGGCCAAAGGCCACGTAGGTCCCCTCCCGATCGCCGATCGAGACGCTCTCGCCGAACGCCGAGCCCGCGTTCGAATCGTTGCCCGCCGGCAGGCTCCGGTTCTCCTGGGTGGGGGTGATCGATACCAGCAGCGAGCCGCCCGATCCGTTGGTGTAGGTCAGCGAGACGCTCGTCGTGTTCCCGAACTGAGAGACGGTCGCGTTCCGCAGGTCGTACTCGTCGGGTACGTCGGCGGGTTCGCGGATCTCGAAGGGAACGGTCCCCTCGGCGGCGTCGATCGAGTCGTACCGCGTGTAGTTGATCGGCGATTCGAGTACCGTTGTACCCGCCGGCGGCTCGAAGTCGAACTTCGTGTCGGGGATGCCGGGATCCACTCCCAGATCCCTAAAGACCGTCGTCGACTCCGAGGTGATCGTCTCGTTGTCGAACGTGAAGGTGCTCTCGACGTGTTGTTTGACCGGAATATAACTGTCCTGATCGAGGTAGTAGGTCCGATCGATCTCGCCCCCACCGAAGCTCCCGGCCGGGCCCGCCGAGAGCACGTAGGTCTCCCGGCCGGCGACGGTCGCGGTGCCCTCGTAGGAAACGTTCGAGGCCCGCAGGGTACGCTCGATTCCCGCGAGATAGCCCGTGGACTGCCCGCTGACGTTCGGCGTGTCGATCACCTGCACCGTGTTGTTCGTCGCGTTGTAGATCACCGTGCTGGAACCGTTCGCGACGATCAGCGTTCCCGCTCGGGCGGCGGGCGCGGTGTAGTTGATCCGGAGGCTATTCGGTCTCTCGTAGTAGAACTGCGCGACCGTGTTCGTCGTATTGTTCCCGTAGGTGGCGTTCGTCACCTGGGTCGCGCTGAAGCCCGTGATGTTCGCGTAGGAGCGGGCGGCCCGTCGAACGATCCCCGCCGCGGTGCGATCGTCCGTCTCCGCGTCCGATTCGTTGACTTGGGCGGCATCGACGCTCCTGTCATCGACTCCATGGCCGGCGACCGACGCTCCCGCTCCATCGGTGGGGGAAGCGAGGCCGACGGCCGGCCCGGTCGCGAGTGCCAGTGCGAGCACGAAAAGTATCGTCGTTCCGGCCTTCGGACCCGTCGGCCGACGATCGTCGATCGACATATAATCACCCCATAGCGACCGACGGATTGTAGTTACTCGTCGAAACCGATTCCACGCCCCGGAACAAGTTTCATAACACACAACATACCGAGTGCTGTGAACTGTCAGTCGTAGCGTCACTGCCCGCGAAGGCGACCGACAGTGTCCGACTACGACGTGAGCGAGAACGGACAGGAACTCCTCGAGGACGCCGTACGCAGTACAAGATATATACCGAGCGGCGAGAAACCGTTCCCCGAGTGATCGAGGGAATGGCACGTTCCGATCGAGCACCCGAGAACGCGATCGAGACCGACGGTCTCACGAAACGGTACCACGATGCGGCCGCGGTCGAGGACCTGCGGCTCCGAATCGAGCCGGGCTCGGTCTATGGCTTCTTGGGACCGAACGGCGCCGGGAAGACGACGACCATGCGAATGCTGACCACCCTGACGACGCCGACGAGCGGCACCGCCCGGGTCGCCGGGCAGCCGATCGCCGAGCGCGAGGCGGTCACCCCACACATCGGCTACCTGCCGGAGGAACCGCCGCTGTACGATGAGCTCACCGGGCGCGAATAGCTCGAGTACTTCGCGGGACTGCGCGATATGCCACCCACTCGCAGCGAGGAACGGATCGAAACGCTGCTCGGTCGCTTCGATCTGACCGACGGGGCGGACGCGCGGATCTCGACGTTCTCGAAGGGGATGAAACAGAAAACCGGTCTGATACAAGCGCTCCTGGGCGATCCCGACGTGCTCTTTCTGGACGAGCCGACGTCGGGGCTCGATACACGGGCCGCCCGCACGGTTCGGGAGACCATCGCCGGGCTGACTGCTGGCGATACCACCGTCTTCCTCTCGACACACGTTCTCCCGGTCGTCGAGGAACTCGCCGACACCGTCGGGGTGCTCTACGAGGGGGCGCTGGTCGCCGAGGGAGCGCCCGATGCACTAACCGAGCGCGTCGAGACCGGCGAGGAGGGCTCGCTCGAAGACGTCTTCCTTGAGGTCACCGACCGAGGAGCGTACGGCGAACCGGAAACGACGGGTGCGAACTCGGGGCCCTCCTCGGCGTCCGACCGCGAAACGGACGCGGAACGCTCCGTATGAGGGTTCCGTTCGGACTCCCCTCGCCGCGATGCGCTCGACTGATCGCGCGGACGGAGCTGCGGCGTCGCCGGCGGCGGCTCTCTGACAACACTCGTCGGCTGATCGGTATCGGGATCGGCGTGTTGTTCGGCGGACTGTACGTTCTCGGCCTCGTCGTCAGGGCGTATTTCTTCGGTACCGCGCTCCGAGCCGGCGATGGAGGCGCGATCGTCGCGTTCGTCCGGACCGGTATCGGGTCGGCGGTCGTTCTCGGGACCGCCTTCGTGACTTACTGGACGATCGTCGGCCGGGGCTCGCTCGACGAACCGGCCGCCCTGCTTACCGCACGGCCGTACTACGACGTCGCCGCCGGCGTCCTGCTCGCCGAGTACCTCCAGGCACTGTTGATCGCCGGGCTGCCGATCGTGGCTATCGCCGCCGCGTTCGCCCTCGGCGCAGCCTCGCCGCTCAGCTTCCTCGCCGTCTCCTGCACGTTGCTCGTGGTGCTCGCCTGCGTGCTCTGTATGGGCTATGCGATCGGCGTCGGCGCGAAGAACGTCGCGGCCCGATCGCGCTTCGTCGCGCGATACAAGACCGTCCTCTGGGTACTCGCCTTCGGCGTCTACCTCGTCGTGATTTTCGGCGTCTCGGGCGGGGTCGGGAGGTCGCTCGTCGGCTCGGTCGTCGGTGTCTTCGGGGCCACGCCGCTGGGGTGGCTCGTCGATCTCGCGCTGGTGGCCGCGCCGGGTCTGAACCCGGACTCGGTACGCGTTTTCCTCGCGGCTGGCTCGCTCGCGGTTGCCCTCCCGGTCGCTCTCGCCGCCGCGATCGTTCTCTCGGGGTGGCTCTGGTACGTCGACCCGGTAGCGCCCGATCGGAGCGGACGCGAGCGATCGGCCCCGAAAACGGGCGTCGCCGAAGGAGTGCTCAGCGGAGCGGTCCCCCGACCGACGCTCGCCGTCGCGACGAAGAGCTGGCGTCGGGCATTGCGCGCGCCGCTCAACCTCCAGTACGTCCTCTTTCCGCTGTTTTTCGCGTACATCCCCCTCCAGGGGATCGTCGAGAGCGGTACCGTCCCGCCGAGCGCGCCGGTCGTGATCGCGATCTACGGCGCCTGGACGACGGGTGCGGCGTTCACGCTCAACCCCTTCGGCGACGAGGGCGCGGTGTTTCCGCTGACGCTTGCCGCATCGATCACGGGTCGCCGGTTCGCGAACGGGCTCGTACTCGCCGGCGTCGCGCTCGGAGCGCCGCTTACGGCGGTAGCGACGCTCGCCGTTGGTCTCCTCAGCCCGCTGGGGACGATCAGGGCGATCGCAGCGGGTGCTCTCGGAGGAGTTCTGTGTGTCGGCGCGGCGGCGATGGCCGTCGGGATCGGCGCGGCGTACCCGAAGTTCGAGCGATCGCGGCTCTCGCGCAACCGGCGGGCGGTCGTCCCGAGCCTCTCGGCGTTTGCCCTCTACTCGGTGGCGCTGCCGCTCGCTTGTCTGCCGGGAGCGGTCGTACAGTCCGATTTCGTCGTCCGGTTTCTGGCCGGATCGGTCGGTACCTCGGGGGCCTTCGTTGCCCTTCTGGGGCCGGTCGCGACGGCGGTTCTCGTCGCAGTGGGTGCCGGACTCGGGTACCGACGCGCGGTACGGGGGTTCGAGGGCTACACGCTATGAGATCGCTATCGATCGCTCGGGCGAACCCGACGCGGGACTCCGAGGGAGATCATGGATGATGCTGAGGAGCGGTCGGCCACCGAGCCCGCGGACGCCCCCGGCACGCTGAGCGACCCGCTCCGGATCGACGTGCTCCGAGCGTTAGTGACGCACCACCGCGAGACCGGAGCCGCCGCCCCCATCGGGTTCGCCGACCTGCGTCGGCGGGTGGACGTACGCGATTCCGGGCGGTTCCGCTACCATCTGGAGCAGCTCCGAGGGACCTTCGTCGAGCCAGCCGACGAGAGCTATCACACCCCAACCGAGCTTCCGCGCGGAGTGTGGCACCTGTGGGGCCAGAATCGTCGGTCCCGCCGGCTTCTTCCTCGTCGACGGAATCGTCGGCCCGGTCGCGGAAGAACTCGTCTGGCGCGGTGTGATTCAGACGGCGCTTGCCTTCGTCCTGAAGCACCTGATCGTGGACACCGCCGCGCCGTTCCTCCGGGTGGTATCGCTCGTGATCCTCGCGTTCCTCCTTTCGGGACTGCGAGCGCGATACGGGACGGCGAGCAGTACGGTCGCTCACGCCGCAATCAATAGCATCGCGAGCGCGGCGGTACTCGTAACTGCCCTCTGAGGGGCTCTCCCTCTCGTTTCGCCTTCGAACGGTCGATTCCGGCGAGGATTGACGGAACTATCGGATCGTGACGTGTTCGGATTCCTCGTTGAGCGCTAAGTTCGCCGCGATCTCGGCGTTCCGAACGGCGTATTGAGCCGTTTGCTGGAGGCTCACGAGGACTTCCCTGATCTGTAGTAGGTCTACGTTGTCCATCTCTGGGAGATCGGCGAGGATTTCCTGTTCGCGCTCAGCGATCTCGGCGAAAGTTTCCCTGACCTGGGTCGCCCGGTCGTAGTCGCGCTCGACGGCCGCGCTCACGGCGAGTTCACAGATCCCGTCGACCTGGTCGGTGAACTCCCTGATGCGACGCATCGTTTGTTCGTCGATATCGAGCGTGTGGCCCTCGGCTTCCATGACGGTTTCCGCGATGTCCTCCGCGTTGTCGGCGACGAGTTCCAGGTTCTTCACGATCGAGCGATACCCGATGAGGGGAAAGCCATCGGTGAGGCCGATCGCACGGGCCAGGTTCGGGTTGCGGTAGGCGGTGAAGATGAGTCGAAGCAGGAGGACGAAGATCTTGTTCGCCTGCCGCTCGCGATTGAGCGCTCGTTGGGCGAGATCGGGATTGCCATGGGCCAGGGCCTTGATCGCCTCGTTGCGCATCGTGGAGCCGGTGCGTTCGAGCCGCTCCAAGAGGTTATCCAAAGTGAAATCCTCGGGATCGACCGAACACCGGATCGCGATGCGCTCGGGGGCCTCCTCGATCACGCCAAGCCCCATGAGTTGGGTTTCAGCGTTGTAGACGGCGTTGATGTGCTCGCCGCCGAGCGTCGCGCCGTTGCCCGCCTCGACGTAGATCACTCGCCGACCGAGCACATACTGGGCGACGATCGCGCGTTCGACGGCATCCGCGTCGAGACCCGCGGCGTGGATAACCGCTTCCGACTCCTCCGTGCGGGCGGACTCGGGCATCACGGTGAGAGTGCCTTTGCCGCTCGTCCGGATCGAGACCTCATCGCCCTTCTCGACGCCGTGGGCCTGGGCCCACTCGGCGGGCAGAGTCATCGCCAGCGTCGAGGGACCCAGCCGTTGGACCTTTCTGGTTTCCATTAACCCGGGCATGGGAGCCGATCACCTTAGTCTTGTTCGTAGCCCCTTATACTCGGTCAGCGGTCTACCAATGCGTGACCCGGCGGAGGGATGGTTCGACCCGCTTTCACCGCGCTCCCCTCCTCGGTTACCGGTCGGTACGGGTGCCCTCCCCGATCAGACCACCTGGACGAGGCGGTGTTCGAACCGGCCGACGCGAACGCGGTGCCAGCCCCGGAGTGCCTCGTCGGTGTCCCGGTCGCCGGTATCGACCCGGAGGACGCCAATGTCGTCGAGTTTGGGGCGGGAGGCGACGATCTCGATCTCGGAACGATTCAGAACTGCGGGCGAAAGCTGGTCGTTCCCGCGCCCGAAGACGAACCCCTGGCCGCCGATCGGCGAGACCACGACGACATTGCGCTCGCCCAACCGCTCCGAGATCTCCGCTTCCGCCGCGTCGAGCGCGAGGACGTTTCCATCCCGCCAGACGTCGACGCCAAGCGGCGAGCCGTCGACGTCGAGAGCTTCCTCGACCGTTCCCACTGTTCCTCCGGGACCGAAGACGTAGGTGACCTCGGGATCGACCTCGCTCGCGAACCCGGCGGCGAGGGTTTCGACCGTGCCGCCGGCGAGTTGCTTGCTCGATTGGAGTTCGGCGGCCACCGGGACTGAGACGACGCCCCGGAGTTCGCTTCGTACTTCGCCGGCGCGGTAGGCGTCCTCGTCGAGATCGGATACCTCCCGTCGCTCGGTACTGTCGAAGTCGGCGGCGATCCGGCCGGCCGCGGCGGGCGAGACGGCAAAGACCGCGGAGTAGACCTTGACGCCGGCGGGCACCCCTAAGACCGGGAGATCGGCGTTCTCCGCGGCGAGCGCCTCGGCGACGTCGACGGCGGTGCCGTCCCCGCCGACGAAGACCAGCAGATCGACGCCCTCCGCGAGGAGTGCTTCGACGGCCGCTCGGGTGTCCGCGGCGGTTGTCTCCTCGCCTTCGGGGTGACCGACGATCACCGGTTCGAAGCCCGCCTCGCGGGCCTCCGTAGCGCCCATCGGGTCGTCGTACGCCGAGAGTTCGAGCGGCTCGGACGCTCGATCGCGGAGGGTAGCGAGGGCTTCGCGGGCGCGGTCGGGCGCACGGGGCGTCGCACCGCGCTCCCGGGCGGCTTCGACCTGCCCGTCGGTACCCTTGAGTCCGACTCGCCCGCCCATGCCCGCGATCGGATTCAGCACGAAGCCAACGCGTCGCATGCATCGCTGTGGAGACCCCGCGAGGAAAACCGTTGTCGGAGCGGGACGGGGCGCATCCAACGGAGCGAAGGAGAACCGAGCGGCGAACGGGGCGGAACGATGGCGGGCCGGGAGACCGTATGGGTTAAGCGCGTACCCCGGGAACAGCCGGGTATGAACGCAGTCATTGGGGACCTGGTGTTACAGTCCGCCGAGGAGTTACTTCCAGCGGGTGTGATCAACGGCGCGGGGATCGCCGTCTCGCTCGCGGGCATCGCGATCGTCCTCGCGTGGTGGGCCTACCTCTTTCGGTAATCAAAACGATCAGGTATCGGCGAGATCGACGCGATCGCGGAGCCAGCCCACGGCGTCCATGAGTTCTCCCTCGTCGGTACTCTCGACTCTGATCCGGACGTCCTCGCCGGGATAGCTGCCGATCTCGACGTCGAACCTGTCGTGTACCGCCTCGAAACGACCGAGCAGCGCACTCTCGGGTTCGGTGGTGACGATCGACTCGACGTAGCGGGGTTCGCCGGCGAACTCCCCTTCGATACGCTCGAACATCGCTTGCATCTCCTCTGGCACCCCCGGCAGGACGTAGATCGACTCGATCACACAACCGGGCGCGACGCCGGCCTCGTTGTGGAGGACGCGTGCGCCGGCCGGGAGGTGGACCGTGCCCGCCGCCAAGTCCTCGGCGGCATAGCCTCCATGTTCTTCGAGCCAGGCGAGGGCCGCCTCGCTCGCTTCGAGATCCCGCCCGACGGCCGCGGCGACGCCCTCCATCGTCAGGTCGTCGTGGGTCGGGCCCAATCCCCCCGTAACGAGGACGGCGTCGTAGGCTGCGCGGTACTCGTTAATGGTGCGGGCGAGGGCATCGACCCGGTCGGGGAGGGTAACGACGCGGGGGACGGTAACACCGCGTTCGGTAAGACGTGCGCCGAGCCAGGCGGCGTTCGTGTTAACGGTCTCGCCGGCGAGGAGTTCGTCACCGACGGTGACGATCGCGACTTGCATGGCAACCCTCGGTGGTCCACGGACAAAACACACCGGGGCATCGGCACGCGCGGCGCGTTCGAGAAGGGGAGAAGGAGCGAAAACAGAGGCGGGAAGGAAGGAGTCAGACGTAGCCGAGCGCTTCGAGTTGCTCGTTGACCGGTTCGGCGGCGACGTCCGTGTCCTCGGTCTCGGCGAGCGGCGTCGGTTCGTACCCGCCGACATCGACGGCCGTGGTTTCGGCCCAAGGCACCTTCTTGACCGCCGGATGGGGAAAGCCCGTCAGGTGGTTGTGCGCGCGCCACTCGCCGAAGGCCTCGCCGTGATCGGCGGTAATGGCCACCGTCTCCGCGTCGGTATTGCTAAGCAGGAGTTCCACCGAGTCGAGCGCGGCACGAAGGGTATCGAGATACCACTCCCAGACGGTCGTATAATCGATCTCCCCGCGGCGCAGCGCCGGCCAAGGTTTGTACTCGGTGTCAGTGAGCTCGCGGTCCTCGCGGAACGCGGCGGCGAAGTAGGGAGTGTGGGGTTGCATGTAATGGACGATGGTGCGCTCGGCGTCGATCTCCCTGTCGGCGTAGATCGCCGCGTCGGTCAGGTCCTCGGGCATGACGATGCCGAAGCGATCCGAACAGCGCTCCCGGTAGAGACTACGAAGGTCGCCGAAATCGTCCGCCCCGACGACTTCCCCGCCTGCCGACCCGAACGGAGCGGCTTTGGGCGGCGCGTAGATACCATCGACGAACGTCTTCGTCGCGTAGGGGTTCGCCGAGAGATAGCACGTGTCGGCGATCGCGTCGCGATACTCGGTTGTGAAGGTCTTACACATCCACTCGGCTGACGCGGAACCGACCGACCACACGCTCTCGATCCCTCCGACGTCGAGGAAGTCGTACTCCGGTGCCACCTCTCGAAGCGCATCGACCCGACAGGCATCCAGCACGACCAACAGATCCCACTCCCGGTCGTAAACGTTCGTTCCGACATCGTATCGCGAACTCGCCGTGAGCCACCCGCCGAGATAAGTATAGTAAAGACCCTCCAGCACAGCGCGTTTCGGTGAGTCGGCCCAGTTTGCCCGCAACTCGTCGGCCCACTGTGCGAAGTCGATAGGCATTATTCCCCGTGTTAGATTCCGAAAGCAAAAGTATTCGTAAACTACCATTTATAGGGATCGCCCCTCTGGATAGCCAGGGGGCCAGACACGGGCCCGGATCCACACCGCCGGCGTCGATCGGGAGCCGAACCGACAGCGCTTATCAGTTCATGGACGCCACCCTGTTCATGACGATCGTAGCCGGTATCGTCGGCGCAGGGAGGATCGCACGAACGCACGCGGAGGTCCTCTACGATCACGACGGGGTTGCCTTGGAGGCCATCTGTGACGTTCGTGCCGGGCGGGCGCGAGTTCTCGCGACCGCGGCCGACGCGGAACCATACACCGATTACCGGACGCTGTTTCGAGAGCGGGAGTTAGACGTCGTCTACATCGCAACGCCACCAGGGACACACCGCGACATCGTACGGGGAGCGGCGCGAAAGGGCATCGCGATCTTCTGTGAGAAACCCCTCGCGAGGACGGTCGCGAACGGGCAGGCGATCAGGAACGTCGTCGAGGAAGAGGACGTGCGGTTCATGATGGGGTTTCCCTCTCGGTTCGCCGAGCCCTGTCGGCGAATGCGTGAGTTCCTCGCCAACGGCGATATCGGGGACCCGATCACGGTCTTCAGCACTCGGGCCGGACACGGCGACCCACAAGAAGAGAACTGGCGACTCGACCCGGGAGAAGCCTGTGGCGTGACGATCGAATCGGCCTCGCACAACATCGACATGCTGCGGTGGCTCGGCGGCGAGATAGAGTCCGTCTCGGGTCAGACGGCGAACGCGACCCACCCGGAGATCGAATCGTTCGACGACAACGTCCTCGCGACAGTGACATTCGAACACGGGGCGATCGGCCTCCTCCAGAACAGTTGGACCTCCCGTATAGAGTACCTCCGCCACGGGGTGATCGGTACTGAGGGAGCCGTCCTCGTCGAAGGCGAGGAGTGGTGGCGTCTCGATCGGCTCACCTACGCGACTGAGACGGACACCTATCCGAGAACGATCACCTTCGACGCGGAGACGGCGACCGAGATGGGGTATAGTGGAGAGACCGACGCCTTCGTCGAGAGCCTTTCTGCCGGCAGAACCCCTCCAGTGGACGTCTACGACGGTCTGCGCGCAGTAGAGATCTCCCATGCGATCGCAGCGGAGTAACTCGTTACGCGAGCAGGAACGTGGACTGGCGAGGGGAGATCAGAGACGAGTACGAAGCTGCGATGGCGATGTTGGGAACTCCCGCAGACGACGAATGACTGGTTAGCTACGCGAGTACGATAAAGAAGAGCGGGTCGTAGTTTGCGAGCGGTTCGGCGGTAGGCGGTGGCGGGCAAGCACGCTCAGTGCGAGCGAGCCGTAGGCGAGCGAGCGTTTTTGATGCAGATTTTTGCTGGCCCCACAACGAGCGACCGAACGAAGTCGTTCAAAACGGCGAAGCAGTTTTGTGATGACGAGAGAGCGAGTGAGGACGCCAGAAAAAAGGTGCGTCTTCTAGGTCATGCCGCCCATGCCGCCCATACCACCCATGCCGCCCATACCACCCATGCCGCCCATGCCGCCGCCGCCAGCGGGTGGCCCTTCGTCATCGTCGTCGTCGCTGCCGCCACCCTTCAGGTCGCCGGCGGCGATGACGTCGTCGATCCGGAGAATCATCACGGCCGCCTCAGTGGCGCTTTCGATGGCCTGGGTCTTGACGCGGAGCGGTTCGACGACGCCGTCAGCCTCCATATCAACGATGTCGCCGCTGTAGGCGTCGAGACCAGTAGTGCTGTCGCCGCCGTCGTGCTGGCTCCGCAGGTTGACCAGCGAGTCGATCGGGTCGAGGCCGGCGTTCTCCGCGAGGGTCCGGGGGATCACGTCGATCGCGTCCGCGAAGGCCTCGACGGCGAGTTGCTCGCGCCCGCCGACCGAGTCGGCGTGATCGCGAAGCCCCAAGGACAACTGGGTCTCGGGAGCACCGCCGCCGGGAAGGACCTGGCCGTCGTCCAAGGTGACGCGGACGACTTCCATCGAATCCTGGACGGCGCGTTCGACCTCGTCGACGACGTGTTCGGTGCCGCCACGGAGGATGAGGGTCACCGCACGTGCGTCCTCGACGTCCTCGACGAAGATTCGTTCGTCGCCGCCGACGTCGCGCTGGGCGACGCTGCCGGCGTAGCCGAGATCGTCCTCGGTGATGTCGTCGATGTTCGAGACGACGCGGGCACCGGTCGCCCGCGAGAGGCGATTGGTATCCGAGTCCTTCGCGCGCCGAACCGCGAGGATACCTTCCTGGGCGAGGAAGTGCTGGGCCATGTCGTCGATACCCTCCTCGCAGAAGACGACGTCAGCGCCGACGTTGACGAGCCCATCGACCATCTCCCGGAGCTGATCCTCTTCCTGATCGAGGAAGTTCTGGAGCTGGTCGGGATCGGTGACGTTGACCTCGGCGTCGATCTCGGTCTCCTGGACCTCGATCGCCGTATCGATAACGGCGACGTTCGCGTCCTCCTTGAAGTACGGCATGTTGTCGTGGACGCGCTCCTTGTCGAGAATGACGCCCTCGACGAGTTCGGACTCGCCGATCGAGCCGCCGATGACTTTCTCGACTTTGATGTTGTCGGTGTCGAGGCCGTCCTCGTCGCCGATCGACTGCACCGCGCTGACGACGAGTTCGGCGAGTTCCTCACGGGAGCTTTCGGCCCCTTTGCCCGTCATCGCCGTCGAGGCGATCGACTCTAAGGTCTCGGTGTCCGAGGAATCGACACTGATAGCGTTCTCTTCTAAGATCTCGGTGGCGCGTTCCGCGGCCTGACGATACCCCTGTGCGAGCGTGGTGGGGTGGATGTCCTGCTCTAAGAGGTCTTCGGCCTTATCGAGCAACTCGCCGGTGATAACGACCGCGGTCGTCGTGCCGTCGCCGACCTCGTCCTCCTGGGTTTCGGCGACTTCGACGATCATGTTCGCGGCGGGGTGCTCGATGTCCATCTCCTTGAGAATCGTGACGCCATCGTTCGTGACGACGACGTCGCCCGAATCGGAGACGAGCATCTTGTCCATGCCCTTCGGACCGAGGGTGGTCCGAACCGCCTCGGCGACGGCCTGGCCCGCCGTGATGTTCATCGACTGTGCGTCCTGCCCGGAGGTGCGCTGGCTGTCCTCCGAGAGTACGAGAAGGGGCTGTCCGCCCATCTGCTGTGCCATAGTCAACTGGTCGATTGAATGCGATTCTACATAAAAGCACCGGTGACGAATCGCCGAACGGCAACGGCAAGTGTTGGCTCGAAGTATGTGAACTACCACCGGAGCCGATTTATACCTCAATGGAAGGCCCTCGCTCGGAACTCGAACCGATGGATGGGATGGTGCCGGCAGCGTTAGGCCCTCGGGATCGAACGATGAGGTATGCCGGGACCGATCTTCCTGGAGGGTGAGAAAGTTAGCCTCCGACCGATAGAGAA
>PXRA01000074.1:0-31225 GCA_003021725.1 Halobacteriales archaeon QH_8_64_26 | reverse complement strand
CTGGGCGTTCTCTCGATCAGGGGGACCGAGTACGGCCCGGACGAGACCGCCCGGTCGCGCGCCGCGGAACTGACCTACTGGTTCGCACCCGACTATCACGGACAGGGGTATGGCGCCGATGCCGCCGGCCGACTGATTCGGTACGCTTTCGAGGATCGGAATCTCCGGCGGGTGAGCGCCCGCTGTGGGTGTTTCAACGACGCCTCGATCGGCCCGCTCGAATCGCTCGGCTTCGAGCACGAGGGGACGCTACGAGAAGCGACGTGGTTCCGCGGCGCGTACCACGATATGCTGTGGTACGGGCTGCTCCGCGAGGAGTGGCGAACCGGGAGCTAAAGCGAGTCGACGACGGCGATCAGTCCGGGCCAGCACCGAACCGATCGGTCTCGGTGCCACGCTCCGTACAGGAGAGCACGTAGATTGGCTCGCCCTCGGCCTCGATCGGCTCGTAGGTTCGATCCGTCCGCTTCTCACAGGCCGGACAGTACTCCTCGATCACTGCACTGTCGGCGTCTTTGGGCGCGCCGACCGCGATCACCCTAGCCGAACTCTCGCCGACCGCACGGGTACACTGGGGCGCGCCCGCAGGGATCAGGAGCGCTTCCCCGGCTCCGACGCGGAAGGACGACTCGCAATCCAGCCGTCCGTCCGTTTCGTCGACCTCGGCGTTCTCCGAACGGGTTTCGGGCGTCTCGATCTCCAGTTTACCATCGAGAACGTAGAGCAGTTCCTCGTGGTCGGGATGGTAGTGATACCCCCAGGGGAGGCGCTCGCCTGGCCGAGCAACATACAGGTTGAACCCGACGGCGTTCGCGCCGAGGGCCTCGTCGATCTCTCTTTTGTGTGCTGTGGGGTTCGGCGTATCCGACACCTCGTCGACCTGCACCCGTGGATACTCCGGCATACCACGAGTGCTCGCCGGTCGCCCAAAAAACTCGCTGTCCGGGAGGCCGAGTCGAACAGGGGAGCAGGCTTCGCTTGCTGTCGATCGAATCTCGAATGATATTTAGGGACTGTAACCCTCGATGTGTAGCATGGTAGACGAAGCCGAACTCCGCGAACAGATGGTCGAGGCGTTCGAAGACGCGGACTACCCGATCTCCAGCCCGATGGACCTCCTTCCGGCGCTGCCGAACGGCCCCTCAACGACGTTCGAGTCGGGCGAGTTCTCGATGACTGCAATGGAACTAAACACCAAACTAGACGGGGATTTCCCCTACGAGAGCCCCGAGAGCTTCGTCGACGACGTCATCGCCCAGCTCAAGGAACAAGGCGAGATCTAAGCGAGATCGGAATCGACGAAGGCGCGAGCCGATCGGGCAAAGGGCTAAACGACACAGGGTAGACTCTTTAGTATGGCAGACGAGCCCATGACCGAGTTCGACGTGCCCGACCGAGAGGAGCTTCCGGAGGACATCCAGGAACGCATCGCCGAGGAGACCGAGCAGGCGGGCTTCACGCCGAACGTCTTCGAGGCCTTTGCGTACAAGCCGAGTCACTTCCGGGCGTTTTTCGCCTACCACGACGCGCTCGTCGAGGACAGCGCGCTCGAACGCGAGGAAATCGAGATGATCGTCGTCACGGCGAGCGGGGTCAACGACTGTTACTACTGCATCGTCGCCCACGGCGCACTGCTACGGATCTACGGCGAGGATCCACTGCTAGCCGACCAGCTCGCGGCAAACCACCGCGCGGCGGACCTCTCCGAGCGCCACCGAGCCATGTTGGACGTCGTCGAGACGCTAACCGACGCGCCCGGCGAGGTCGACTCGGCCGATCTCGAACGCCTGCGCGAGGTCGGCTTCTCCGAGGAGGCGATCTGGGATATCGCAAGCGTCACTGCCTACTACAACCTCTCGAACCGGATGGCGAGTTTCGCCGATATCCGGCCCAACGAGGAGTTCCACACGCTGGGCCGGCCGGACCCCGAAGAGGAGTGAGGCAAAAACGAGGAAGGCATCGTCCCTCCCGGTGGTCGGTCCGCTCCCGATCGACGACCGACCGGGAACCGGCCCGGTTCGCCTCGGCCGTTCCCGATCGGTGGGTGCCGGTCTTCGAGACGATCCCGTCGATTCCCGTAGACGTGTACAGCGCCCGAGACCGTGAGGGTGAGTGCGATGCGGGCGGGAACGGCATCGAGCGCGACAGGGGAGGCGATCGTAGCGTTCGGGTCCGTCTGCTCGGTGGACGGGCGTCGTCGGCGGCTGATCGGGCCCGGCATACGTAGCGGGCTACCGGACGTCCGTCGGTACGCGTTCGACGCCGGTCACGCCTGCCGAGTTAGTGGGCCGCCCGACCGCGCTCACCGGTCACGCAGCACACCTCGGACGTGGTATACTTCGGTGTCGATCCGAGCGTCGGCCCCGCCGACCCGGCCAGGGGTGTCGCGGTCGGCGTCGAGCGCCGCAATGGGTGTTCGGTAGCGAGGCGGATCGCTTGCTTTTCCGGCCGATCGCGACCTCAAGCGACCCTCCGCTCGTCCTCCGGCACGCCACATCCGCGAACGTCCGGCGGACCCGCGCATGGTTCGAACGGCACGGAAGGGCGACGAGCGTTCCGATCGAAGACCGCTTATAAGCGGTCGGTCGAATCGGTTTCGATCCGGTAACGACCTGACGCTACACCGGACCCGCAGGGGTTTCGGGTTCGAAAGCGTTCGGAGCGAAAAATCAAACAGGGTAAGCAGTGGCTCCCGATCGAGTTCGTGGATCGGGGGTCGGAGCCGAAGCCGTATTACCGGCTCGCGCACAGGAGACGCCATGGAGCAACTCGACGAGACCGACATGGAGGTGCTTCGCCTGCTCGTAGCGGACGCCCGCCGGCCCTACAGCGAGATCGCCGCGGCGGTGTCCCTCTCCCCGCCGGCGGTCTCGAACCGGATCGATCGATTGCGTGAGGCCGGCGTCATACGGCGCTTTACCCTCGACGTCGACCGCTCGCAGTTACGCGGAGGCGTTCCGGTACTCATCACCGTAGACGTCGCTCCGGAAGCGCTTGAAGACGTCCGGAAGGCGCTTCGGGACGCCGGGCCGGTCGAACACTTGTTCGTGACCGCCGACTCCCGACTGGTCTTTCACGCGACCGTCCCCACCGAGGACGTCAGGGAGTGGTTGCTCGCGACCCTCCCGATAGAGGACGTCCGCGGGTACGACGTCTCCTTGCTCGACGACGCGGAGTTTTCCCCTGAGATCGGCGAGACCGAGTTCGCGCTCTCGTGTGCGGAGTGTGGCAACACGGTGACGAGCGAGGGGACGGCCGCGCGAATCGACGGGACGCGCTATCGGTTCTGCTGTCCCTCATGTGAGACGCGTTTCGAGGACCGATACGCCGACCACGCCGAAGCCGCCGACTGAGCCACCCGGCCATCTGTCGACCGCGTCGTAGCGCTCGGCCCGACCCGGGGTGGGAAGGGAGGAAAGACTACGTACTGGAGCGATCGAGTTGGACCCGCGCGTCGGGGTGCTGGTCGGCGGGTTGTTCGAGTTGTCCCTCGGCACGTCGGTCTTCGATCTGGGCTCTGACGACCTCCCGTTCGACGTTCCCGAGCACCGAGACGACCTCAAGCAGCGTCGGCTGATCGATCCCGCTACCGCGTCCGCCCCGGGGACTGTCGTCGGCAAAGCCCGACTCGTCGCTCTCCAGGTACTCGATGTACTCGCGAACGTCGGTCTCGCCGCCGAGGCGATCGTGCCACCCGCGTGGATACGCGCTGAGACGATCCTCGTTTCCGTCGCCGACCTGGTAGAGAACGTCGTCGCCAACCCAGGTCTCGGCGTCGATGCGTGCCTCGTCGATCGTCTCCAGCAGATCTTTGGTATCGAACGCGAAGCTCGGTTCGGCGGCCAATCGGTCCCCGTAGGCCGCGATCGTCTCCCGGGTGACTCCCGGCCCGTCGCTCGGGTGCTGGCGCTCGATCGATCGCAGCACCTCGGTTAGAAGCAGGTTCCGGCCCCGGTGGGTCAGTTCGTCGATGACGGCATCTCGAACGTCGACCATGAATAGCAACCGCTAGGGGAACAGCGTTGATAACGAGTCGTATAGGGGCGATCGGTGGGGGGCAGCGAAAGGCATACTATCGCCGACCTGGAGCGTAGTTTCCAGCGTCGCGACGTCGAAATATGAGGCGAGGGTTCGCGCCGGGTCCACGGGCGAGTCGACGCCGACTAGGAATCGCTCGGGTCGGGGTCGTACGCCGGGCCGACGCGAACGGGGATCGCTTGGCGACGAACGGTGACGTCGAGGCGGTCGTGGCTGGCGATCTCGCCGTCGAGGCTGAACTCGATGGGGTCCTCGCCGGTCGTTTCGATCCCGATCCGGCGGGCTTGGAGGCGGGTGACATTGTCAGTCTCGCGGCCGAGCAACTGGCGCTCGATGGCTTCGGCGACCACGTCCCCAGGGGGCATCTCCTCGACGAGCGTGACGTCGAGCAGGCCGTCCTCGACGTTCGCCTGGCCGAGCCGACCGGCGTAGCGCCGAGCGTTTCCGATGACGAGACAGAGCGTCTCGCCGCTGTAGGACCACCCGCCTTCGGTGCCTTGGACCTCGACCGTGACGTCGAGGGGTTCGAACTGTGAGGCGCGCCTGATACCCGTGATGACGAAGGCGAGCGATCCGAAGCGCTCTTTGAGTTCGTCGGAGGTCGCCGAACTCGTATCGGCGGTCAACCCGGCGATACAGGACTTCATGAACGGCTCGTCGTCGGCGATCCCGACGTCGAGTCGGCGCACCCCGCCGCTGTCGAGCACCGAAAAACCCTCCTCGACGGTCGTGATCCCCATGTCCGTCGCGAAGATGTTCGCCGTCCCGGCCGGGATCACACAGAGCACCGGCGGGTCGGGATCGGCAGCCTCGCGTTCCTCGGGACGGCCGTCGCTCGGGGCTCGGCCGGCCGTCCCGTCCGCCCCGTTTCTCGCGTCCTCGGTCGCTTCCGGCTCGGCTGTCTTCGGGTCGGCAGCGTCCGGCGAGCCGGAATCCTCCGTCGTGTCGCCGGCAGCCCCCCGAACCGCAGCCACGCGGTCGACCGCTTCCGCCCCCTGCGGCCGGATCGCGCCGACCTCGTGGAGACCGACGAGGATCTCCTGAAAGGTACCGTCGCCTCCACAGACCGCGAGTTCGCGGACGCCCCTGCCAACCGCCTCCCGAGCGAACGCCGCGGCGTCACCCTCGGCCCCGGTTTCCAGGACCCGAATCCCTCGGTCGGCGGCGAGGCGATGAACGCGATCGACGTGTGTGCCGTCCCCGCTCACGGGGTTGAGAACCAACCAGCGCTCGCCTCTGCCCTCGCCGTCGCTGGCCCTATCGTCGCCGACGGCGGCGCTGTCGTCGTCGGTCGTCGCTGGATCCACAACGGGCGATCGGGTGCGATCGGGGTTCGGGGACACTGTCGAATGTACTCCTTTCGTCCGTAGCTATCTAACGGTTGTGGCGAGGACGAAACCGAGCCACGGCGACGTCGCTTCCCTATCGGGCTCGCTTCCCATGCCTCGCAGATAGGGAGTCGGGTCGAGATAGCGACCCGGGACGGCCGCGAGCGGGTCGGGAGGCGATTACGACCGGTAGCGTTCGCTCGGAATCCCCCTCGGCGGCTGACCGGCGGAATTCGTCGATCAGCCGTTTCGACCGCCTTCGCTCATGGGAACGCGGTCACGGCTAACCCAGGGTCGTCCCGTGACTCCGGACCGCACGCGGGAGAAGTGGGCCGGCGCGAATTCGAATCGCGGTTACGGCCACCCGAAGGCCGAAGGATACCAAGCTACCCCACCGGCCCGCACTCCTACTGGGGGCAGCGCCGTGTTAAACCCTTCCGTATCGACCCTGTCGACGCTCGCCGAACGCCGACCGACCCGAACGACGGGTCTTCCTCGCCTCAGCCGGTCGCCGTTAGATAGATCGCGACGACCGCCAGTGCGATGCCGGTGGCCTTTCTGATCGAGAGGGGATCGCCGAGCGCGACGATCCCGATGATCGAACTCCCTACTAAGAACATGCCGTAGATCGGGGTGACGACGCTGATCGGGCCCGTCGAGAGCGCGCGATAGTAGGCCAGGATCCCGACCGTGAGAAAGAGCCCAGCCCCGATCATGTACAGGAGCGCGTTTCCCGTGAGGTACTGTCCGATCTCCCCGCCGGTGGTATATAGGACAACGACCAGTGCCGAGGTCGCGAGAACGGAATTGGCGACCAGCGCGACGACGGTACTCGGGGCCTGCTGGGTCGCGACCCGTGCGAGAGGGGTGAAGATCGTATAGCCGGTCAGGGCGATCAGCGCCCAGACGATATAGCTCGCCTCGAAATCCAGCGCCATACGCGTCGTTCGTCCGCCGACAGTTAGGGACTCCGAGAGGGCGGCGATCGAACTGCCGGGGCGACCACGACGACCGCCGGCCGCTACCACACACTGACTTACCGATCGTTATCGAGACGGAAGTACCGGTTCCAGTGATCCGTACAACCTGGGTTGAACGCTGCCTCACAGTGCGGGCATCGATGCTCGCTCGCCAGATACGCCTCGATCCTCAGTACCTCCCTGCAGGCCCCACACAGGACTGCCCGCTCGTCGAATCGATCGGGCGGCCAGCACACCGGTTCGTGCTCACAGCAGGTCCCGTGGCACGCGACACACGGGTAGAACACATTACAGCAGGGAAACGCGATCGCGATCACGTCCCGCTCGCCGTGATAGTGGGCACAGCGCGTCTCGCTATCGACGTCGACGCCCCGGAGCGGGACGTCAAAGACGCTCTCGCCGGTCGGTTCACCCCCCATCAGTACCGCTCGAACCCCGCCGTATCGAGGTAGTTGTGCGCGACGGTGATCGCGTGGTTCGCGTGTAGTCGCTCGGACCCCAGCCGAACCCGCTCGTCGCCTTCCTCGGCCAAGAGGTCGGCCTCGTGTTCGATGAAATCCCGGTGATCCGAGAGCACGAAGATCGGGTCGGTCGGCGGATCGAGATCGGTGATCGGCGTGCCCTCCTCGTGTAGCGTAACGACCGTGTTCTCCGCCGAAGTCTGTTCTTTCATTTCTTCGAGCACTTCTTCTACCCCTCGCCGGGAGACGAACACTCCAGGGGAGCTCTCGGCGTCCATATGCCCGATCGCTTCCTCGTGCTCTTCGAGCGCGCCCCGGATCAGCGCCGCCGTTGAGCGCTCGTCGGGGTTGAGCCGTCTGATATCGCTTCCCTCGAAGCGAACGGAACACGAGTCGCCGAGGACGAGCCACACCCGGGAATCCTCACGGATGTCGTGTGAGAGCAACAAGGCGCTCGTCACACATCGACAGAGCACGTCGAGTCGGCCGGCACCCGGCAGACCGTCCAATGAGAAGTCCGGCTCGGTCGGCGCGTCGTGAGCGAGAACGAGGAACTGGCGCATACCCGCTCGATGACCGGTGGGGGGTTCAGTCCATCGACAGCGCGCTCGTCGACTTTCGGCCGTCGATCGTCGAACCGGCGAGTATCGAATCGTGCGACCGATCGATCGCCGGCTACTCCGTCGTGTCCCGGACGAGTTCCCGGATCGTCCCCTCGATCGAGCGGGTCGCCTCCCAACCGAGGTCCTGGCGAGCGGGGGCGATATCGATCCTGAAGTCATCGACCAACGTCTCGGCCGCCCGGGGGTTCTCGACGAGTTTTACCTCGGGCTTCGTGTCGTGCTTCTCGGCGGCGATGTCCCGAACGAGTTCGGCGACGGCCGTTACCGAGGGGTCCTCGTCGCTCGCGATCTCGTACTTTTCCACTCCTTTGTTACCCTCGTCGAGGTCCTCGAGTAGCTTCTCGGCGCTCCTCACATAGGCCTTGGCGACGTCTTTCACGTGAATGTAGTTACGAGATTGGGTGCCCGGCTCGTAGACCGTAAGCGTCTCGCCGGCGAGTGCCCGATCGAGGAAGAAGTTGATCACCGTCCCTTTCGAGATTTCCCGGCCGTCTATCTCGTGGTGACCGTACAGGTTGCCTTTCATGAACAGGTGCGCCGGAAAGGCTCCCTCGGCGAAGGTCTCGATCGCGCGCTCGTTCAGCAGCTTGGTTCGTGCGTACCAGTTGAGCGGGTCGCGGGGATGATCGGTCGTGATCGGGTACTCCCGCGGGTCGCCGATCACGCCGACACTGAACGGAAAGATCAGGCTCGCACCCTCCTTCCGACACCACCACGCCACGTTCTCGGTGCCCCCGACGTTCACCTCGTAGGCCAGATCGGGCTTGGCCGCACAGTCGTCGACGCCGCTGATAGCCGCTAAGTGCATGACGATATCCGCTCCGGCAAGTGCGTCTTCGAGCCGGGAGCGATCGCGAACGTCGAGGTGAGCGACCTCGACGCCCGCGACCTCCCGGAGCCCGCCAACATAAAAGTTATCGAACCCACGGATCCCCCAGTCGGGATGGGCCTCTCTGAGATCGGCGATCACGCGGGAGCCGATATAGCCGGCCGCGCCAGTGATCGCGATCGTCGGTGCCGTCCCCGTCGTCGAATCCGTCATATCCCGAATGGGAACTCAAGAGGGATCAACGGTCGGCTCTTCCCGTCGGGCTCGGCTCATTCCGTTCGTCCCCGCCGATCAGGCTCGCGGCCAGCCCGCGAACCCCCTCTCGGAGCGTCCGTTCCGGTTCGAAGCCCGTCCCCGTGAGTCGGTCGAAGTTCGCGTGATAGGAGGGGCCGGGGTGTTCGTCTTCCAAGTAGGTGATCTCGACCGGGCCGACCTCCTCGCGGACGACCTGGGCGATCTCCTCGATCCGGTAGTTCTCCTCGCTTTCCCCGACGTTATAGACCAACTCCGGCCATCCCTCGGGCGCGAGAAGCGCTGCGCGATAGGCCCGAGCGGCGTCGTAAGCGTGGATGAACGGCCGCCAGTTCGACCCGTCGCCATAGACCGTCAGCGGCCGGCCGGTGAGCGCCCGGAAGACGAAGGCGTTCACCACTAAGTTGAACCGGATGCCGGGGGCATACCCATAAACCGTGCTCAGACGCAGTGTCGTCCCCGCGGCGTCGTGGTCGGCGACGTGACCTTCCAGGAGCCGCTCGGATTCGTACTTGCTCTCGGCGTAGGGGTTGATCGGTTCGGGCTCCACCGTCTCGTCGATCTCGGTGCTCATCGCCCGGCCGTAGACGTTACACGAGGAGGCGAGCACGATCGATTCGACGCCGAACTTCCCGGCGGCCCTGAGGACGTTTCTCGTCCCACCGAGGTTGGTGGCGAAGGTCTCCTCCCGGCGGTCGTGCGTGCTCGCCGCGCCCGTAATCGCCGCGAGATGGACGATCGCATCGACCTCCCGGACGGCGCTCTCGACGTCGCCGTACTCCCGGATGTCCCCGCGCCGGAAGGTAACGCCGGGTCCGAGCGATCCCACGAGATTGCGGGGCGAGCCCGACGAGAGATCGTCGAGGACTACTACCTGCTCGACCCGATCGTCGCCACGGAGCAGCGGGACCAGCACGCTCCCGATGTACCCACAGCCGCCGGTGACGAGAACGTTCATTGCCTCCTAGCCCCCGATCGACTCGCTTTCCGGCCCCTCACTCTAACACGTCCGGCAGGAAGCGATCCTCGTGGGCCGAAATCGTTCCGCGCCGTTCGTGGAGCGCGTCTACGACTTCGGCCATCCCCTCTTCGAAATCCATACGCCCCTCGCCGATGAGATCGGCGTAGCGGTCGTTCGCGATCTCCATTCGGTGGGTCTCGTCCTCCTCGCGTGGGTTCTCGAAGTGCTCGACCGCGACCTCGAGGCCGCGATCCTCACCGACCGACGCGATGGTTTCTGCGACCTCGACGATGCTGATCGGCCGGGTCACCTGGTTGTAGACGGTATGGGCGGCCGGCCGCTTTTCACTATCGCCGAGCGCGAGCCGGGCGAGGCCCTCGACGGCGTCCTCTAAGCTCACGAACGGTTTCCGTTGTTCGCCCCGGCCATACACCGTGACCGGATAGCCCGCGACCGCCTGCGCGCAGAACCGGTGGGCGACGGTCCCGAAGTAGTAGTCGAAATCTAGCCGGGTCGCCAGCCGGTCGTCCTCGCGGGTTTCGGCGGTACTCGATCCGTAGACGATCGCCGTCCGAACGTCGCTGACCGGCAGGCCGAACTGCTCGTTCGCGAGCCGGAGGTTCGCCGCGTCGTGCGATTTCGTGAGATGGTACCACGACCCCGCCATCGCCGGAAAGGGGACCTCCTCGCGCTCGCCTTCGTGTTCCATGACCGCGCCGCCCTCCGGGATCGGGAACTCGGGCGCGCCATAGACCCCGGTGGTGGTGGTCTCGATGACGTGGGTCTCTCCCAGGCCGACCTCCTGCAGGCCGAAGAGGAGGTTACGGGTGGTCTGGAGGTTGTTGTGTTGGGTGTCGTTCGCGCGCTCGCCGTTGATCTGGGAATAGGGCGCTGAGGGCTGGGCCGCGGCGTGGACTATCGCACGCGGTTCGTGGATGGCGAGCAGCTCCGCGACGAAGTCCCGATCGACCAGGTCGCCGTCGATCATCGAGAGGTTGTCCCTCCCTGTGTCGGCCGCCGCGGCGGACCGCTCCTCGATAGGAGCGATCGGCACCGCGCTTACCGACCCAACCGTCTCGACCCACCGGCGACGGGCGAGATTGTCGACCCCGATGACGCGCTCGTCGGTGCGATCGGCGACCCGGAGTGCCGTCGGCCAGCCGACGTACCCGTCGGCCCCGGTAACGAGGATCGTCATGACTCTGTCTTGTTTGTGCGGCTATCGCGGGCGAGGAAATAACTGTCGCTCACATTGCCCCCGAACGCCTTCCGGATAGACGATCCGAGTCGATAGCCGACGCGAGGTCGTGTTCGGAGTGCGGGAGAGGAAATCCGACCGCGGTCTCGAACGCTGGCCGATCGGTTTCTTTCGTTACTCGACGGTGACGCTTTTCGCGAGGTTCCTGGGTTTGTCGATCGACCGGCCGAGTTGGGCGGCGCTGTGGTAGGCGAGTAACTGGAGCTGGACGCTCGCGGTAACCGCCGCGGTCCGGGGGTGGGACTCGGGCACCGGCAGGACGTGGTCGGCGTAGCGCTCGACGCCTGACTCCCCGTCCGTGACGGCGATAACGGAAGCGTTCCTGGCTTCGACTTCCTTGATATTACCCACCGTCTTCTGCGCGGCGTCGCCGTCGCCGACCGCGATGGCGATCACGGGGGTTCGTTCGGTCACCAGCGCGAGCGGGCCGTGTTTGAGTTCGCCCGCCGCGAAGCCCTCAGCGTGCTTGTAAGTGATTTCCTTCATCTTCAGTGCGCCTTCGAGCGCCACGGGGTACTGATAGCCCCGGCCGATGAAGAAGTAGGCGTCGGCGTCGATGTACTCCTTCGCGACCGCCTCGCCCGTCGACTCGTCGAGCACCTCCTGTACCGCACTCGGCAGGTCTCGCAGTGCCCCGATCGCCTCGCGGCTATCCCCAGTTCGGGTGATCGCGAGCGAGAGCACGTTGAGCGCCGCGAGCTGGCTCGCGAAGGTCTTCGAGGCCGCGACGCCGATCTCCGGGCCCGCCCGGATATAGAGGGTGTGATCGCACTCCCGGGCGGCACTCGATCCGACGACGTTCGTGACCGCGAGCGTCGGCGCGCCCCGCCGGCTCGCTTCCCGGAGCGCACTCAGGGTATCGGCGGTCTCGCCGCTCTGGGTGATGCCGATCACCAAATTCGAGCCGATCGGTGGGGGCGAGGTGCGATACTCGCTCGCGAGGAAGGCCTGGGCCGGGACCCCGGCTTCCCTGAACAGTTGGGCACCGTACAGCGCCGCGTGGTAGCTCGTCCCGCAGGCGACGAACTGCACACTACTAGGCGGGGCGAGGCCGGCGAACTCCTCTAACTGTACCTGGTCGCCGAGTTCGTCCACTCGGCCCCGCAGACATTCCCTGAGGGCGCGGGGCTGTTCGTGGACCTCTTTTATCATGTAGTGGTCGTAGCCGCTTTTCCCGGTCTCCTTGGCGTCCCACTCGACGACGTGAGGGTCCTTTTCGACCAGCGCGCCCGAGGAGTCGGTGACTGCCCAGCCGTCGGGATCGAGACGGGCGACCTCGCCGTCTTCCATGTAGATCACCTGATCGGTATAGTCCCTGAAGGCGGGCACGTCGCTCGCGAGATAGTAGGCGTCGGCGTCGAGGCCCAGTACCAGCGGCGAATCCTGGCGAGCACAGAAGGCTGCCTCGGTGCCGGTGAAGATCGCAGCGATCGCGTAACTTCCCTCGATCCGCGAGAGCGCTTCCCGGAACGCCGCCTCGGGGCTCGCGCCCTCCGCGAGGGCGTCTTCGATGAGGTGGGGGACGACTTCGGTGTCGGTGTCGCTCGCGAAGTCGTGGCCGCTCGCGACGAGTTCGTCCCTGATCTCCTGGAAGTTCTCGATGATGCCATTGTGAAGCACCGCGACCTGGCCCTCACAGTCGGCGTGTGGGTGAGCATTGCTATCGGTCGGCGGCCCGTGGGTACTCCAGCGCGTATGACCGATCCCTACAGTTCCTTGCATCTCGACACCTTCGAGGGCTTCCTGGAGGTTTTCGAGCTTGCCGGCGCGCTTCTCGATGTCGACGGCGTCCCGTTTCCCGGCGAGGGCGACGCCCGCCGAATCGTAGCCGCGGTACTCCAGTTTCGAGAGGCCATGCAGGAGGACGTCTAAGGTCTCTTCCTGCCGACCGACACAGCCGATGATCCCACACATCAGCGCACCACCTCCGCGCCCGCGGCGACCCGACCGCTCGCCTGCGCCCCGTGATGCAGGGTGGCGTTCGGCCCCACCAGGGTCCCGGGCGCGAAGCTCGCCTCGCCGACCGTCTGGACGCGATCGGCGACCACCGCGCCCAGCCGCCGGTTCTCGAAGACCGACGACTCGATGCGGACGTCCGCGGGCCCGCCCGAACACGCGGTCGCCGAACCGAGATCGACGTCCTGACCGGTAACGCAATCGATCAGTACCGAGCCCGCCCCGACCCGCGTATCGGCGTCGAGCACGCACCGTTCGACCGTCGCGTTCGACCCCACGGTGACGTTGTGGCCGAGCGCCGTCGTCGGCCCGACGACCGCCCCGGGACCGACCTCACAATCCGCGCCGATCACGACCGGTGCCTGGAGGGTGGCGTCGTCGTGGACACGTGCGGAGTCGCTGATCCAGACCCGTGACTTCGCTTCCCGCTCGGGTTCGTTGACCCGGCCGCGCGCGAGCAGTTCCTGGGTCACGGTGAGGATGTCCCAGGGGTAAGTCGCATCCGCCCACAGCCCCTCGGTCCTGATGCCTTGTACGTCGCCGTCGTCGATCAGCTCGGCGATGGTGTCGGGCAGCTGAAGCTCGCCGTCCCGGCGGGGCGTGGCGGCGATCGAATCGAACACCGAGGAATCGAACGCATAGACCCCGGCGTTGATGAGTCGATACTCGTCAGTGTCAGGTTTCTCGACGATCCGTTCGATGCGCCCGTCCCGGAGGACGACCGCGCCGTACTGGCGGGCGTTGGGCCGTTCGATCACGCCCAGTACTGCGGGCCCGGCGTCGCGCTCGAACGCTCCCGCGACGTCCGAGACGATACTGGGTTCGATCGCCCGATCGCCGTTGACGACGAGCAAGGGCCCGTCGACGCTCTCCCGGGCCTGCAGCAAGGCGTGGCCGCTGCCGAGCTGTTTTTTCTGGTGAACGTAGGTTATCGGGACGTCCCGATAGCGGGGTCCGAAGTGTTCCTGGACGCGATTTCGCTTGTAGCCGACGACGAGACACACGCGCTCGATGCTGGCCTCTACCAGCGCGTCGAGGACGTACTCGAGAACAGGGCGGTTCGCGGCGGGGAGCATGGGCTTGGGGCGGTTGTGGGTCAGGGGATGTAACCGTGTCCCCTCGCCGGCCGCGAGGACCACGGCGGTGCGGACGCTCATAGGGCCATTGGGGAAACGAGTCGGTATGAGCTTTCCGGCCGAACTAATACCCGAGGGTGTGAATAGAACGATATTAATAGCTGTACTAGGCCGGCGGTCGGCTCTCGGTGGAGTGTCACCGGCTGAGACGGCTATATCCGGACTCGTCGCTCGCGGCTCGCTACTCAGCTAGCGTGTTTCTGCGCTGCGGTGTAGGCTTCCCTGACACGCCGGAACGACTCGCGGTCGCCGCCGTGATCCGGGTGGACCTCCTTTATCTTCCGGCGGTAGGCAGCTTTGACCTCCTCGGTACTCGCGCCCGAGGGGACACCGAGTACGGCGAAGGCGGCCTCGGGTCCGTCCGTGGCGGCCTCGGCCATTTGGGGGGTATCGAAGGGTAGCCGCGCGCCCAACTGGAAGCCGGGCATCTCGTGCTCGGCGAGCACGCTGTAGGTCCGGGAGCGTTCGATCCGGTAGTACGTCCGGGGGTCGAACGTGATTGCGATGTCGTGTTCGGGCAGGTAAAACGCGACCGTCTCCGTTCGTACTGTGCGGTTCTCGGCGAAGGGTTCGTCGATCGCTCGGAGGTACTGGCGGATCTCGGTTCGCCGTCGGCTCTCGCCGCTGTGCGTGTCGCGGCCTCGAGTTCCGCGTGTTCCGCCGTTCCGGTTCGCCGTCGGGAAGAATCGCCCACCCAGCAGGAAGACCCCGGCGGCAAGCACGGTAAAGGCGATCCCGAGCAGCGTCCCCAGCGCGAGCCACTCCAACCGCGCCAGGGCATCGAGTACCTCCGCGAGCACACCGACTGTAGGGAAGGCGGCGTTAAGAACGTCCCGGCACTCGTCTTCGGCGTCGGGGTCTGGAGTCCATGGGATCGAGCCGGTTCGGCCCGATGGGCGACCCCCTCGCAGACGGTAGGTTCAATTCGCTCGCGGCCGGAGGGCGGATATGTACGCGGTGGTCGGCTGTGGGGAGTGTAGGGCCTTCTGGGTGGTCGAGAGCGAGCCGGAAACGACGGGCTGTCCGCGCTGTGGGAAGCGCCACCAGTACGAGCGGCTGAAGCGCTTTCTCGAAACTAACGATGCCGACGAAGCACGCCAAGCCCGGGCCGCGCTGCTGGCCAACCGGGAGGGCTACAGCGACGCTTTCGGCGAGTTGGATTCGTTCGCCGAGATGGACGAGCGAGTCGCGGACAGCGGTATCGAGGAGGCGACCTACCTCGAAGCCTCGGGCCTCGATGCCGAGGCCGTCGCCGCCGCGGGCGAGCGCGCCGAGGGAGGGACTGAGAACTCTTCGAGCCGGAAGGGGATCATCACGGAAGCCCTCGAGACCCTCGATCGGCCGACCGAAGCCGAGATCCGCGAGTACGCGACCGACCGGGGCGTTCCCGCCGCGGACGCCCACGGCCTCCTCGAAAAGCTCCGCCGCCGTGGTGCGGTCTCGGTGACCGATGGGCGGTATCGCCTCCTGTGAGCGCTCCTAACGCCGACGCTGATGCCGACGGTCGCGACATCGATGGCCCCTCGATCGCCATCGGGGTGCTCATCGCCTGTGCGGGCGGGCTCTTCCTCCTCGAACCGGTACTCGATCCAGTGAGGGTGTTCGGTCTCACGATCCGGCCGATCGCGCTGTCGGCAATTTTCCTCACGAGCGGGTTCGGGCTCGGGGCCGCCCTCTACGGTCGCCGGGGCCGCCGACTGATCGGTATCGCCCACGCGATCGCCGCGATGGGCTTCGGGCTCCTCGCGGGCGCGATGGCCGTCGGGAGCCAGGTTCTGCTATTCGGCGGCGTCGTGGTACTCGTAGGAGGCTCTGCATTTCTCGTCGCGCAGACGTCGCGCGGCGAGTGAGCCGTGCTATTGGTGTTGATTTGGCTCCGATGACCGCTGATTAGCGCCCTAACTGCTCGTGGGCGCTCGAGAGGTGCCGGGAGGCGAGCGCGCCCAGCAAGGACAACTCCCCGGCAAGCACACCTACCGAAATTACCTCCGCTAAGGCGTCGGCGTTCGATCCCGGCGGGTCGCCCCCTCCGCGGACCCCGATGACGTCGAGGCCCTCCGCCTGGGTCGGCAGTTTCGTGCCCCCGCCCACGGTGCCGACTTCGAGGCTCGCAAGCGAGACGCTCGCGTACAGCGTCTCGCCTTCCTCGCGCACCTCGGTCGTCGTGATCGTGTTCGCCCCCTCGACGATCTGGGCGCTGTCCTGGCCGGTTGCGAGGAAGGCCGCGGCGATCACGTTCGCGGCCTGGGCGTTGAACCCTAGACTGGCGGCCTTCGCGCTTCCGACCAGGTTCTTCCGGGTGTTGATCTCGTCGATGGCTTCGGGCGTGGTATGCAATCGGTCTTCGAGGCGGTCCCGGTCGATCTCGACGTCGGCGGTGACGCTCCGGCCCCGGCCCTCGATGGCGTTGATCGCGGCGGGTTTCTTGTCCGTACAGAGATTGCCCGAGAGCGCCACGAGTTCGGCGGGGGTCTCCTCTTCGACCAGGTCACAAGCGGCCTGGGACGCGATCGTCGCCATGTTCATCCCCATCGCGTCTTTCGTATCGAACCCGAAGCGCAGGAATACCGAGTCGCCGACGACGTACGGTGTCACCTCCTTTAGTTCACCGTGGCTCGTGGTTTCCTCGGCAGTCGTTTTCAGTTCCTCGGTGTGTTCTCCCACCCAGGAGAGGACGGCCTCGGCCTCGGCGACGCCGCTCACGCGAAAGACCGGTGCGCGGGTCATCCGTGATTTGAGCACCCGGGCGCTCGCTCCACCCGACTGCCTGAGGACGCTACAGCCCCGATTCACGCTCGCGAGCAGCGCCCCTTCCGTCGTCGCCAACGGCAGGTATTTCTCGCCCTCGACCGCCCCGCCCGCAACGGACACCGGGCCGACGATACCCACTGGAACGCCGACCGCGCCGATCATGTTCTCGATATTGGGCTCGGCGTCCGCGGCGTCGAAGGAATATTCTCCCACCGCATCGAGGTCGGCGTCGGTTTCGCGCTCGACGAGCAGGCGTCGGGCCGCGGCGGCGGTCTCGTGGTCGGTATGGGCTTCGAGTTCGTGGAGCCGGAGATCGCCGTTCGCGACGCGACCGGCGAGGTCGGCAGGATCGACGTCGGCGCCGTCGCCCGCGTTCGGGTCGTTGGTCATACCCGCGTGTCGAAGCGAGGGAGGCTAAGCGTTGCCAATTAGGCTTCCGTCTCGCTCCGGTCAATCCTGTTCTTTCCTACTCCCCAAACGTCGACCGGGCTACCGTCGAGCCGGATCGGTCGGCTGTCGGTCCCGGACCGGGTCAGTCTTTTGTGTCGCGCTCGCCCGCTTCGGGTATGTCCGCAGCCGCCGACCTCGTTCTCACGAACGCCGAGATCCACACCCTTACCGACCCCGACGAGACCTACGAGGCGATCGCGATCCGAAACGGTGAGACCGTCCGCCTCGGCACCGACTACGATGTCACTTTCCTCGCCGGCGTCGAGACCGAGGAGATCGACCTGGATGGTCACGTCCTGCTCCCGGGATTCATTGACGCGCATACGCACTTAGAGATGGTCGGTCGCCGTCTCGTCCACGCCGATCTCTCGGAAGCGGACTCGCCTGAGGAGTGTCTCTCCCTACTCGAGGAGGCTGCCGATCCCGATCGCGAGTGGATCCTGGGCTATGGCTACGACGAGAGTTCCTGGGCCGAGTCGCGTCTCCTCACCCGCGCGGACCTCGACCGAGTGAGCGAGGATCGCCCGGTAGTCACCTTCCGCGAGGATTTGCACACTGCCGGAGTCAACTCGGTAGCTTTGGACCGGTTTCACGAGGAAATGCCCAATGCGGACGTTCGAATCGAAAACGACGAACCGACCGGCGTTCTCGTCGAAGAGGCACTCGACCCGCTCTTCGGGGCGACCGAGCCGGGTCGGGACGAACTAGAGGACTTGCTCGGAGCCGCGACCGAGCGCGCGACCGAACTCGGGGTTACGGGCGTCCACGAGATGGTCCGTGGGTCACAGGCTCCCCGGGTGTATCGCGACCTCGCGAGCGAGGGTCGCCTCCCGATCCGCGTGCGGCTCAACTACTGGTCCGATCACCTCGATGGGCTCGCCGAGATCGGCCTCGGGACGAATCACGGCGGCGAGTTCGTCCGAACCGGCGCGATCAAGACCTACACCGACGGTAGCTTCGGCGCGCGAACGGCCAAACTCGCCGAGCCTTACGCCGACGGTGACGCCGAGGGCGACGACGGCATGATGGCTGACGTTTCGGAAGACACCGGCCAGTGGGTCGTCTCGCCCGAGGATCTGCACGACCTCGTTCGTCGGGCCGACGGGGAGGGCTTCCAGGTGACCGCCCACGCGATCGGCGACCGGGCGATCGAAGCTACGCTCGAGGCCTACGGGGCCGAAACCGACGATCCAGGGGCCGCTCGCCACCGAATCGAGCACGCCGAGTTGCTCGACGAGGACCTGATCGAGCGCTTTCGTCGAACTGGTGCGGTCGCCTCGGTCCAGCCCAATTTCTTACGGTGGGCCGAGGAAGGCGGACTGTACGACGAGCGTCTCGGGGAGCGTCGGCGAAAGCGGACGAATCGCTACACCGACCTGCTCGATGCGGGAGTCCCGCTCGCCTTCGGGAGCGACTGTATGCCATTTGGTCCCCTGTACGGCATCCATCGGGCGGTAAACGCCCCTATCGAGGGCCAGTGCCTCCCAGTCACCGAGGCGCTGCGCGCCTACACCCACGGAGCAGCCTATGCGAGCTTCGACGAGGATCGACTGGGAACTATCGAGACGGGTAAGAAGGCCGATCTGGTGGTTCTCGATCGATCGCCATGGGAGTATCCCGAAGGGATCGAGGACATCGAGATCTCACTCACCATCGTTGACGGCCGGGTCGCCCACGACGACCGCTGATCTCCCCTGCTTCCGCAGCTCCCTTTTCGCCTCGTCCCGCTTGGCCGAGAGCACTGCTATCGAATGGTATAGTCTCACCCGTTCGCACTTGTGAAGACGAAAGTTCTTCAAAGGAGTAGATAGTAGATCGGATTGCAGTAGAACACTCCCACCATGGCAGAAATGGAGACCATCGGGCTGGAGACCGACCTCAGCCTGTTCAAATACGATAACTTGGAACAGCTCCCGCCGAGCTACCGGGATCTCGGGGAGGACGAGCGCACCGATCGGATCGAGACGGCACTCGACCAGTTGAGCGAGGACGTCCTGATACTGGGACACAACTACCAGCGCCGCGAGATCGTCGAACACGCCGACTTCATCGGCGATTCCTATGCCCTCTCGAAACGCGCCGCCGAAGCCGACGCTTCGAACATCGTTTTCTGTGGAGTGACGTTCATGGCCGAATCGGCCGATATCATCACCGACGACGACCAAACAGTACTATTGCCCTCGATGGAGGCGTCCTGTCCGATGGCGGGGATGGCAGAAGCCCTCCAGGTCGACGCGGCCTGGGCGGAGTTGACCGCCGCCGCACCTGACGAGGAGATAATCCCGATCACGTACATGAACTCCTATGCCGACCTCAAGGCCTTCTGTGCCGAGCAGGGCGGGTTAGTCTGTACGTCCTCGAACGCTCACCGTGCCTTCGAGTGGGCCCTGGATCGGGGCGATAAGGTGCTGTTCCTGCCCGACAAGCACTTGGGCGAGAACACCGCCCATCGGATCGACCTGGAGGACTCGACCGCCGAGTGGGACCCCTGGGACCCCGAGGGTAAAGATCCCGAGGCGGTGGCCGACTCGGAAGTGATCCTCTGGGACGGCTACTGTCAGGTCCACGAGCGCTTCCGCGCCGATCACGTCGAGAACGTCCGAGGGGACCACCCCGGTGCCAGCGTCGTCGTCCATCCCGAGTGCCGGCGGGAAGTGGTCGAAGCCGCCGACGTCGTCGGCTCGACGAGCACGATCTGTGCGACGATCGAGGAGGCCGAAGCCGGCGAGACCTGGGCGATCGGCACCGAGATCCACCTCGCGAACCACCTCGAACGCTGGCATCCCGAGATCGAGGTGCTCCCGCTCTGTGGTGACGCCTGCATGGACTGCAATGCGATGCGCCAGGTCGATCCGAACTACCTGACCTGGGTGCTCGAAGGCCTCACCGAAGGTACCGAGCGAAACGTCGTCGAGGTCGCCCCCCAGGAAAAGGAGCTCGCACGCGTCGCGCTCGACCGGATGCTGGAGGTCTGAGAATGGGAGAGCACACCGAAACCGACGTGCTGGTACTGGGCAGCGGGATCGCCGGCTGTGGGGCCGCGCTTGCTGCCGCCCGCGAGGGCAACGATGTGCTGCTCGCGACGAAAGCCACCCGACCTGAGCAGTCGACGAGCTGGTGGGCACAGGGTGGGATCGCCGTCTCGCGGTCCGATCCCGAGACGTTCGGCGAGGACGTGCTCGCGGCGGGTGATGGAGCCGGAGACCCCGAGGCCGTTGAGGTACTGGTCGAGGAGGCCGATGAAGCGGTCGCCGAGGTCCTGATCGACACCTTGGAGATCCCCTTCGACGTCGAGGACTCGACCGAGAGGGACGACACCGACGCCGGACGACTGGACTACGGCCGGGAGGCGGCCCACTCCGAACGCCGTATCCTCCACGTGAACGCGAGCACCGGCCGCCACGTGCTCGGGCCCTTCCTCTCGCATCTCGACGACCACCCGAACGTACGGGTCGCCGAGAACACCGCCGCGCTCGACCTGCTGACCCACGAGGGTCGGGTCCACGGCGCGATCTGTGAGTCGGGTGGGGAGCACGAAGCGATATACGCGGGCGCAACCGTGCTTGCCACCGGCGGCATCGGGTCGCTCTACCTGCGCTCGACGAACCCCGGGGGCACCGGTGATGGCATCGCAATGGCCGCCCTCGCCGGTGCGGACGTCGCCGATATGGAGTACGTCCAGTTCCACCCGACGGCCTTCGCGGGCGCGGCGGGAGCGGACGGTGACGGCGACGACGCCGGGAGCGGAGACGGTGACGCCGGAGACACGGCAGGAACCTTCCTGCTGAGCGAGGCCGTCCGCGGCGAAGGGGCACTCCTTCGCAACGGGGATGGCGAGCGGTTCATGCCCGAATACCACACCGACGCCGAACTCGCGCCCCGGGACGTCGTTTCCCGCGCGGTCGCAACAGAGCGTGATCGCACCGGCGAGGTCGTTCTCGACGTCGCCTCCGAAGCGGCTCGCGAGCGGGCGCTCGAACTCAACGGCGAGGAACTCGACTTCGAGGCCGAGTTCCCCGATCTGGCCGCCGAGTGTCGGCAGCGTGGCGTCGATCCCACGGAAGGAATCCCGGTCGCACCGGCCGAGCACTTCCTCTGTGGGGGGATCGCGGTCGACACCGAAGGTCGAACGAGCCTCGATCGGTTGTTCGCGGTCGGGGAGTGTTCCCGAACCGGGGTTCACGGCGCGAACCGGTTGGCGAGTACGAGCCTCCTCGAAGGGCTCGTCTGGGGGCGACGCGCCGGCCGGACGGCCGCCGGACACGCCACCGAGGTGATCGAAGCGCCCGATCTCGCCGATAGCGATCCCGCGCTGCCAGCGATCTTCAGCGACGAGAAACTCGCTCGACTGGGCCGCGTGATGGACGAATACTGTGGTCTCGCTCGGTCACCGGCCGAGTTGAACCGGGCGACCGCCGCGATCCGCCGGCTCAAGGGCGAGGTCGACGCCTACACCCGCACCCGGACCTCCCGGAGCCTGTACGAGCTACGCAACGCCGTCGTCGCCGGGTTGCTCGTCGCTCGGGCCGCCGCGGCCAATCCCGAGTCGCAGGGCTGTCACTACCTGGCGGATGACACCGCGAGCGACGGGACCGATGGCGAGGGGACCGGCTCGGAGGCAACCCCCGAAACCGAGAGCCATGCCGACGACTAACCGACCATGGTCGTAACCGACAGCCAGGTCGAGCGGTGGCTTCGGGAGGACTTGGGTCATCACGACGTCACGAACGACCTGCCCGGCGAGACAACGGGCCGGCTCATCGCTAAACAGTCCGGGACGATCGCCGGGACGGAGGCTGCCGAGGCGGTCTTTTCCTCTCTCGGTGTCGAGGTCACCGACCGCCGGGCGGACGGCGAGCGCGTCGACGACGGCGAAGCAGTCCTCCACGTCGACGGGAGTACACAAGACGTGCTTCGGGCCGAGCGCGTCGCGGTCAATCTCCTGGCTCACGCCTCGGGGATCGCGACGAAGACGAGCGAAGCGGTCGCCGCTGCCCGCGAGGAGAGCGACCAGGTGCGAATCGCCGGGACCCGAAAGACCACCCCCGGCCTCCGGGGCGTCGAGAAGCGCGCGATCGCCGCGGGCGGCGGGGACACCCATCGACTCACGCTCTCGCACATGGTCATGGTGAAGGACAACCAGATCGCCGAGTTGGGGCTCGAAGACGCGATATCGAGAGCCCGCGAGCGGGCCTCCTTCACGACGAAAATCGAAGTCGAGGTCGAGACCCCCGCCGAGGGCCGCCGGGCCGCGAACTGTGGGGCTGATATCGTCCTGTTCGATAACCTCACGCCCGAAGAAGTGAGAGAGGCAATCGAAACCCTGCCCGAAGACACCCTCGCGGAGGCGAGCGGCGGGATCTCGATCGCCGACGTGCCCGCCTACGCGCGGACGGGTGTGAACGTGATCTCGCTCGGTTCGCTGACCCACAGCGCCCCGGCACTCGATCTCTCTTTTCGAATCGGCGAGTAATCGAGACAACCGATCGCCCGGCTGAGTTCGATCGCGCTCGGCCGTGCCTCCCCGAAGTGTCAGCGATCAGGACTGAGGCGTTTTAGGGCTGGCGAGCGGTGATTCGGTCATGACGATAACGGACGATCGGATCCCGGTAACCGTGCTCAGTGGCTACCTCGGCGCGGGCAAGACCACGCTCCTCAACCACCTGCTCGCGAACCCCGGCGGGCACGACATCGCGGTGATCGTCAATGACATGGGCGAGATCAACATCGACGCCGAGTTGCTCGCGGGCGAGGGTGAGTCGGACGCAGGGAGCGCGGACGCGGGGGACGCCGTCGAGGAGAGCGGGATCGTCGACCTCTCGAACGGCTGTATCTGCTGTCGGCTCCAGGACGATCTGCTCACCGAAGCCAAACGGCTTCTCGACAGCCGGGAGTTCGATTACCTCGTCGTCGAAGCCTCCGGAATCTCCGAGCCGATCCCGATCGCGCGGGCCTTTACCGTCGGCACGGAGGAAAGCGATCTCGATCCTACCGAGTTATTCGACCTCGATACGATGGTCACCGTGCTCGATACCTACGGGTTTTGGAAGGAGTTCGACGCCGGCAAGTCCGTTCCCGACGAACCCGATCCGACCCGCCCGCTCGCGGATGTCCTGATCGACGGCATCGAGTTCTGTGATGTCCTGTTGATGAACAAATGTGATATGGTGCCCGAGGAGGTCTTAGAGGAGATCGAGACGGTCGTCTCGCGGCTCGGACCTCGCGCCGAGGTGCTCCGGACGACCCACAGCGAGGTCGATCCCGCCGCGATCCTCGCTACGGGACGATTCGACTTCGAGGACGCGACCCGGGCTCCGGGTTGGAAACGCGAACTCGCTGCGGGCAAGAGTGCCGATACCGATCACGCCGGCCACGAGCACTCACACGATCACACCGAGGGCGGGTCGGCGGCCGAGACTCATGGAGTCACCTCCTTCGTCTACCGGGAGTCCCGCCCGTTCCATCCCGAGCGCTTCGAGGAGTGGATCGAGGAGTGGGCCGGCGACGTGATCCGCGCGAAGGGATTCTTCCACATCGCGGGTCGCGAGGAAGCGGTGATGGGCCTCAGTCGTGCCGGGCAGTCGGTCCAGGCCGGGCCGATCGGCCAGTGGGGCGAGGAGAGTCCAGAGACGAAACTCGTGTTCATCGGCAGGGGGATGGACGAGGAAGCGATGCTCGCCGAACTCGGGGGCTGTCTCGCGACCGAGGCGGAACTCGACTCGGGGACGTTCACCGACCCGTTTCCGGCCTAACGGGGGAGCGAGGATGTACTACCACGTGAACGGCGAAGTGGTGCCCGCCGAGGAAGCGACCGTGAGCGTCCGCGATCGGGGCTTTCTCTACGGCGATGCGGCCTTCGAGACGCTGCGGGCCTATAGCGGATCGATCTTCGAGCGCGAGGCCCACCTCGAACGCCTCCGGAACACCTGTGAGACCCTCGGGATGGGAGGGGCAGTGCCCGCGGACCTCCCCGAACGGATCGAGGAGGCGCTCGCGGCCAACGACCTGGAGGACGCTTACGTCCGGGTTTCGGTCACCCGGGGAACACAACCCGGCAAGCTTACTCCTCGACCGGAGGTCACGCCGTCGGTGATCGTCATCGTCGATTCGCTCCCGCGCGGCGGCCGGGAGGGGCCTTCGGTGTGGGACGACCCGGCGACCGTCGCAACCGTCGCGACCCGGGCGATACCGGACGCCGCGCTCCCCGCCGGAGCCAAGACCCACAACTACCTGAGCGGGATCCTCGCACGCCTCGAACTGCGGGACGCCGAGTCGGCCACGGCGGCGAGTACGACCGGTCGGACCGATGGGACCGACGTGGCTCCTTCGACCGATGCCGATGGACAGCGCCACCCCGTAGGCGAGTCGTTACTCCGGGAGGAAAGCGGGGCGATCACCGAGGGCGCGACGAGCAACGTCTTTTTCGTGAGCGATGGCGTGCTCCGGACGCCGAGCGCCGAGGGCCCGCTGCTGCCCGGGATCACCCGGTCGGTCGTCCTCGATCTCGCCGCGAGCGAGGGCATCCCGACCGAAACGGGTTCGTACACCCCCGCCGAGTGTCGCGCGGCCGAGGAATGTTTTCTCACGAACACGACTTGGGAACTCCGGCCCGTGACCCGGTTCGACGGCCGAGAAATACCTGCCGGCGACGGCAAGAGCGAGCGAAAGGGTGGACCGATCACCCGGCAACTCGCCGACGCTTTCGACGCCTTAGTCGAGCGCCGCCACTACTGAGTCCGTCCCGGTCTACCGGGCGGACGTGTCGCGATCGACGATCGATCTTCGGGTTACCTTGAGTCGGTTCTCAAGCGACCTGCTCGCGCAGGTCGTCCCAGTCTTCGTAGAAGCCGTAGTTCGACTGGCGCTGTGCTTCCTCACGCATCGCGTCCTGATAGGTGTCGTCGTAGTCGACTAACTGCGTCCAGCCGTCGTCCATCGTGTGGTTGCAGTACTTACACATGCGGGTCCCTGCTCCTCGCTACTGTCCTATCGAACATAACGGTTCGCGTGGTGATCGCCGTCCGAGGGTTCCTTCCGTTCCTCTTTCCCGTCCTGACCTCCGTTCTCGCTGACGATGGCGTTGGCTTCGCCGCTCGGACCGCTCAAGCCCCAGGGTTTAGTGTCCGACCGTCCTGGATCGAACGCGGGATCGCGGTCAGTAGTGCTACGTGCCGCATTCTATAGAACCCATGACTCGAACGATCGACCTCGAGACGGCGACGGAACTGATCGAAGCATCGCAAGCGAAGGCGGAGGCGATAGGCGTCCCGTCGGTGATCACGGTCGCCAATAGCGACGGTAACCTCATCGCCCAGCACCGGATGGACGGAGCGTGGCTCGCGAGCGTAAACATCTCGAAGAACAAGGCCTACACGGCCGCCGCGCTACAGACTCCGACCCACGAACTCGCGGAGGCGAGCGAACCCGGCGAACCGCTCTACGGACTCCAGACGACCGACGACGAGCGGATCGTGATCTTCGGCGGCGGGTTCCCGCTCGAACACCAGGGCGAGATCGTCGGTACGATCGGCTCTAGCGGCGGGCAAGTCGACGAGGACATGGAGATCGCACAGGCCGGCGTCGAGACGTTCGACGAACTGTTCGGTTGAACGGATACCGATATGGTCCGTCTTCGGCGACCGTCTCATCGCGTCCCGACCGTGGACTCCTCGAAGCGCCCGGCCTCCTCTCTCCTGTCCCCGACCTCTTCGAGCGCCCGGTCGAAGTGTCGCGGGTGGAGGTAGATCTCCTCGGGGCAACCGCTCTCCCCTCGTTCGGTCGAGTGGACGAACTCCCGCACGGCGACGGTCGCCGCCTCCCGGCAGACCGCTTCGATGTCCGCGCCGACGTACCCCTCGGTCCGGGCCGCCAGGTCGTCGAGGGCGATCCCCTCGGCGAGCGGTCTACCCTCTACGTGGACGGCGAAGACCTCCCGACGGGCGGCCCTTTCGGGCGTCGAGACGTGGACGTGGCGATCGAGCCGGCCCGGACGCACTAACGCGTCGTCGATGAGATCCGGGCGGTTCGAGGCTGCGATGACGACGACGTCCTCGAGTTCCTCCAGTCCGTCGAGTTCGGTCAGTAGTTGGGAGACGACGCGCTCGCCCACACCCGAATCGCTCGCGTTTCGGCCACGTTCGCCGGCGATCGCGTCGATCTCGTCGAAGAAAACGATAGTGGGAGCGTTCTCCCGGGCTTTCGCGAACACCTCCCGGACGCCGCGCTCGGACCCGCCGACGTACTCGTTCAGCAGTTCCGGCCCTTTGATCGAGATGAAGTTCGATTCGGCCTCGTTCGCGAGCGCTTTCGCGAGCAGGGTCTTTCCGGTTCCCGGCGGGCCGTGTAGCAGGACTCCCTTCGCGGGGTGCAGGGCTACCCGGTCGAAGGCGTCGGGATAGCGCAGCGGCCATTGGACGGTCTCTTGCAGGCGTCCCTTAGCTTCTTCGAGGCCGCCGACGTCCCCCCAGGCGACGTCGGGCACCTCGACGAACACCTCCCGGAGCGCGGAGGGTTCGACCTCGGCGAGCGCTTCCCGGACGTCCGCGTCGGTGACACGAAGTGAGTCGAGCACCTCGGGATCGATCTCCCCGCTTTCGAGGTCGAGTGCCGGTCGGACCCGACGAAGCGCGCCCATCGTGCTCTCGGTGAGGAGGTTCGCTAGGTCGGCACCGACGAACCCGTGGGTCTCCCCGGCGTACCGATCGAGATCGACGTCCGCCGCGAGGGGCATCCCGCGGGTATGGACCTCCAGGATTTCCTTTCGACTCGCCTCGTCGGGCACGCCGAGTTCGATCTCGCGATCGAAGCGGCCGGGCCGGCGCAGCGCGGGATCGAGCGCGTCCGGGCGGTCGGTCGTCCCGATCACGACGACCCGGCTGCGCTCCTCGAGTCCGTCGAGCAACGAGAGCAACTGGCCGACGACGCGGCGCTCGGCGTCCCCACCCGCCCCCTCGCGCTCGGACGCGATCGAATCGAGGTCGTCGAGAAGGACGATCGCCGGCTCGTTTTCCGCTGCTTCCTCGAAGACCGCTCGGAGTCGTTCCTCGGTCTCGCCGTAGTGCTTCGATACGACGTCCGAACCGGCGATCGTTTGGAAGCACACCCCAGTCTCGTTGGCGAGGGCCTTCGAGACGAGCGTCTTTCCCGTCCCCGGCGGGCCGTACAGAAGTACCCCCGTCGGCGGGGTGCTGCCGAGCGCGTCGAACAGTTCGGGGTGGCGTACCGGGAGTTCGACCGTCTCCCGGATCCGCTCGAGTTCCTCCGCTACCCCCCCGACGTCGTCGTAGGTGACGGCGGCCGACCCTCTTTCGCCGGCTCCGGCGGTTCCGGTGGTTTCGGTGATTCCGGCGTCGGTAGCGAGTCCCGCCGCGGGCGTCTCCGAGACGACGATGTCGGTCCACTCCCGTACGACGACCGTACCGGACGGATCGGTCCCGACGACGCGGATCGGGAACCGGCGTCCCGCCCGCTCCGAGGGCGAACCGAATTCGGGCGTGACCGAGAGGACCTGTCCACCGGTTACGGCCCGATCGAGGAGGTCATCCCGGAAGTACAGCCCCCGAGGTTCCTGGCGACCCGCTTCGGGCAGGGCGACCGTCACCCGTTCGGCGGATCGAACGTCGGCTCTCTCGACGGCGACGCGGTCGTCGATGCCGACGCCGATCGCCTGCCGGAGTTCCCCGTCGAGACGAACGACCGCCCGTTCTGCGTCCTCGGGCGGCCCGAGCCAGGCTTTCGCAACCACGCCGTCACTGTCGTGACCGCCCACGGTGACGTAGTCGCCGCTTTCGAGGCCCAGTTCGTCCATCGCCTCTCGACCGAGTACGGCCAGTCCCTCGTCGGTAGCCCTCGCTCGCACCGACTCGACCGTCAGTTCCATGTGCCGTGTTCTCTTCCGGCGAAGCTTATGAACGCAAGGGTGGAGTACTGCCCCCCGATTCCGTTTCCCCGTGACGCGACCCGTCGTCCCACCGGGAAGACCCTTCGAGAGGTCTATCGGCTCTACGGGGGACGACCTGCCTCGACGTGTGGTCGATCGCCACGAGCTACGGTTCTCTACTACTGTTCTCGGCATCCGAATCCGGGATATCGGACTCCCGCGGGTCGGTGTCCCCGGCGTATTCGAACTCGTACACTACGACCCGTCCCTCCGGGTCCCATTCGCCGTTGATCTCGCGCCACATCTCCCGGAACTCCGCGAGGGAGTACCCACCCTCACGATCGGCGTCGGCGTCGGTCATCTCCTCGAGTCGTTGTCGGTAGACGTCGGTCACCCGGACGAAACACTCCCCCTCGGATCGGGGAACACCTCTGCCCGCGACCGCCCGATGGATCTCCCCGACGCTCAGTCGCTTGGCGTTCGAGGGTTGTCGGGTCGCGGTCTTCTCCCCGCTTCGGATGGCTTCGAGGTGGTCACGTCGGAAGATCATGGTGACGGCCCTGTTAGCGCGGACTGCATAGGACCAGCACGCCGGCGGAGCACTTAGGCTTCGGTACGAGAGCTCTCCGGGACTCGTCCCGCCGACGACCGATAAGGAAGGACGTATCCGACATGTGATGATTATTCGAGGACGACCCACCGCTCGGCCGGGCGGACTCGGCTACAGGGTACTCCCCCGGAAACGGTATCGAATCGAACACGTATCGATTCCCGAAACGTCGCTTCCCTCGTCCGGACTCGACAGTGATCCCCTCGAAACCATCGGTAGAATTGCTATTGTGGGACCGTCAGGAACGATGGGGCAAAATCTATACCTTCCCCGGGCTATGCTAGTAGGTGCTCCATGGCACAGAGAGACAGACCTGCCGGTAATGTGACAACCAGGAGCCAGCGGGAGCTGGCCGAAACCCTCGGTATCAGCGGAGTGAGCGAGAGCCCGACCCTCGGGGAGATAAGGGAGACGATCGACGCCGAAACCGACCCCGAGTACGCTTCGATGGGCGAGGCCATCCGGGAGGACCTCTCGGGGCGACTCGACGGCGATCTCCTCGAAGCGGAGCTCTCGAACATGGCCGCCCAACTCGATCGGTTACCGGACGTCCGCGACGCCGGTGTTCCGGACGGGGAGCGGGAGCCGGCGGTTCTCTACCGGGAGCTCGTCGAGCCGGGCTGGCGGGTGTACGACCACCTCCTCGACGTGGGCTTCTTCGAGGCAGTCGAGGCGAACCTGCCGCGATTCACCCCCGAGCACATCGAACACACCGCCACCGAGCTGATTCGGGCCGAACCGCTGACGTCGGCACTGGCAGAGGTCGGGTTCGACGACCACGAGCGGACGGTGTTGCTGATGAACGTCGCGAACAACAACACTCGGCTCGCACAGTGGGTGCCGACGAAAGAGATCCCGGCGGGCGTCGAGTTCGACGTCGAGAACGTTCCGCCGCTGCACCAGCGGGCCGCGGGCGGGTCGTTGCTGTGGATCAACGCGTTGGACGTCCATCTCTGGCACAACCAGGTCCTCATCACCGAGGACATACTGGATAACGGCTACTGGCACATCAAGGCGCTGCTCGGGGCGCTGTACGTGATGGCCAGTGCCGCCCGCGAGATCGCCGAGGGCGGCTCGCTCACCGACGCACAACTGACGGCGGCGCTATCGGGGAGTGCCGCGATCATGATCATCAACCAGGACGAGATCATGAAGGAGATGTTCTGGATCACCGAGGAGATGCGGGCCCCGAGCGAAGCACGGTAGAACACCACACACGACCGAGAGAACCACGACGGAGACACACACGATGTCAACAGATCAAGACGAAGCACAACAGGCGGCGATCGAGACCGAAGTAACGGAGACCGACAGCGGGTTCGTCGTTAGCAACGCGCCCGAGGAATCGATCCTCCACCAGCACGACACCGACCGCATTCCCGAACGCGACATCACCCAGGAGATGTTGAGCGAGACGGGCGACGATCCCGAGAGCTGGCTGACCTATGGCGGGAACTACGAACAACACCGCCATACGACCTGTGAGGTAATCACACCCGACAACGTCGGGGACCTCGGGCTCGAGTACCTGATGGACGTCGGCGCGGAGTCGAGCATGGAAGGGACCCCCCTCATCGTCCCGGGGGACCCGCCGGTCATGTACCAGTCGAACGGGCCCAATCACCTGAAAGCGATCGACGCCCGGGAGGGCGAGGTCCTCTGGAGCTACACGTATCCGGTTCCGACCGACGTGTTGCTCTGTTGTGATGACAACAACCGCGGCGTCGCGCTCTACGAGGGGAAGGTCTTCATGACCACGCTCGACTCGGGGGTCCAGGCGCTCGACCGGTATACCGGCGAGGAACTCTGGTATACGAGCACCGAGGACCACGAAGTCGGCTACTCCGCGACGTGGGCCCCGATCGTCCACGACGGCGTGCTCTATACGGGCAGTGCGGGCGGGGAGTACGGCGTTCGGGGCTTTCACTGTGCCATCGATACCGATACGGGCGAGGAGATCTGGCGCACGCTGACGAACCCCGAGGAGGAGTGGGTCGGCGACAGCATCGAGCAGTCCTGTGGAACCCAGTGGATGACCGCGACCCTAGACGAGGAGCGCGGCAAACTCCACATGCCCGTCGGGAATCCCGGCCCGGACTTCGACGGATCGGTCCGCCCGGGGCCGAACCGCAACACCTGTGGGACCCTCTCGCTCGATCTCGAAACCGGCGAACGGGAGTGGTTCTATCAGGAGACCCCACACGACGTCTGGGACTACGATTCCTCCTGTCCGCGGGTCCTCATCCGGGATTTGGAGATCCCCCACCGGGACCAGACGCGAGACGCCGTTATCTCGGCCGGGAAGACCTCCTGGGTCTACGCGATGGACCCCGAGACCGGCCAGCTCATCGAACGGAGCGAACCGGGCACCCAGCAGCTGAACATGTACAAGATGGTCCCACACATCGACGAGGGCCGGCATATGCCGTTCGTCCCCGGCGCGATGGGCGGGAACGACTGGCAGCCATCCTCCTACAACCCGGAACTCGGGCTGATGTTCTTCAAGATGCAGAACCAGCCCCACGAGGTCTTCTGGGAGTTCGAGGAGTACGAGCCCGGCGAGTTGTACTTCGGCGGTATCTACGAGGACGAAGCCGAGACCAGACCCGAGGACTGGAACGGAAAGCAGAGTTCCATCGTGGCGATCGACCCTGCCACCGGCGAGCGCGTCTGGCGCGAGTGGATCGAGAGCGATTACTACATCTGGGGCGGG
>PXRA01000073.1 GCA_003021725.1 Halobacteriales archaeon QH_8_64_26 | reverse complement strand
ATATCTATTGTCCTGCTGTGGCCATCAAGGCGATCCGACTTTCCTCTGTTGAACTATTGCAGCTCCCCGCCTCGAATGCCGTTCAGTTTGGACGTAAAATGGACTGTCGTAAAAAGACTTTCAAGCTGATCGATTCCGCCCAGCCCGTTCGACACGACGGCGGTGATCGGCGTCGATCCCGGATCGGCGCGCGGATTCGAGCTGTGCGTCGACGAGCCGGTTCTGTTGGTCGCCCCACTCGCTCGGGTCGTGCGTCTCGATGTACTCGACCCAACGTTTGATTCCAACCAGGCGCTGCCGGCGGTTCCGGTCCCGTTTCACTTCGAGCGCATCAGGCGCGTCTGAGTCGGTCATACTCGTCTTCGACACCGAGCCTCTCTATCCACTGTTCGAGCTTCGAGCTACTAAGGGTTTCTTCGAACAGGACAGAGAGGTGAACCGCGTCCTCGAAGTTCTTCTGGACGCTCTCAGGCAGAGCCCATCTGTGACTTTTACAGCACGCTCGTCTGCTGCAATACTAGTTCCCCAGGGGTCACCGACCGGGAGACGCGGGGTATTTGACGCTGGATTCCCCTATGTTCGACTCCGATGACCGAGGAGCACGGTGGCTTCGCACACGTCCGCGAGAACGTCGACGGCCACCCGATGTGGAACCTCTTGGGCTACGCGAAGCGCTACTGGCCGCGGCTCGCGCTTGGCGTGCTCGCGGCCTTCGTGACCCGGTTCGCCCGATTGATCCCGCCGATCGTCGTCGCCGCCGCGATCGATCGGGTCGTTCTGGGCTCCGGCGAGCCGGGACTATTGGCGAGAGCCGGCGTCCTCCCCTCACAGCCGGTTTCCGGCCAGGCCGCCCGGCTGGGACTTTTGGAAGGGTTGGTCGCCATCGCCGTGCTCGCCTACATGGTCCGCTCGCTCGCGCGCTTCGGCTCGCGATACTTGCTCCAGGCGACCGCCCAGAAGATTCAACGCGATCTGCGGAACGACACCTACGACCACATCCAGCACCTCTCGATGGACTTCTTCGCGAACCACCAAACCGGCGGGATGATGTCGATCCTCAATAGTGACATCAATCGCCTCGAACGCTTTCTCAACACCGAGTTTCGCCAGATGATCCGCGTGATCGCTACCGTCGGCGGAATCGCCGTCGTGCTCTGGTACTACTCCCCGAAGCTCGCGCTGATCGCGCTGGCCCCGGTACCGGTGATCGGGGTCGCGAGCGGCTTTTTCCTCTCCTGGATCGAGCCGCGCTACCAGTCGATCCGCGAGACCGTTGCGAGACTGAACACCCGCCTGGAGAACAACTTAGGCGGGGCGGCGGTTATCAAGGCCTTCGATCGGTACGCCTTCGAGCGCAGCCGGGTCGCCGAACAGAGCCAGGCCTACCACGACGAGAAGATCGCCGCTCTGCGGCTCCGGCGAGCGTTTTTCGCCGCGCTCCGATTGCTCACCGGCGTTGTCTTCGTGCTCGTCCTCTATATCGGCGGTAGCGACGTCATCCAGGGCGCACCCGGAGCACTGTCGGCCGGGACCTTCGCGCTCTTTTTCCTCTATCTGCGCCGGCTCTATTCCCCGATGCGCCGCGTCGGGAAGAGCGCGAACAAATACCAGCTCGCGAAATCGAGCGCCGAGCGGGTCTTCGGCTTGCTTGGACGAACCCCGGCTATCACCGAGCCCGACGATCCCTATCCCCCTGAGACGATCCGGGGCGACGTGCGCTTCGAGGACGTCACCTTTAGCTACGACGAGGGCGAGCCAGTAGTCCGGGACGTCTCGCTCGACGTGCCCACGGGTGCTACGATCGGGCTTGCCGGCGCGACCGGAGCGGGCAAGTCCTCGCTGCTCACGCTCCTCTCACGCTTTCACGACGTCGATTCCGGAAGCGTCCGGGTCGATGGTGTCGACGTCCGAGAGTACGACCTCCAGGCGCTTCGATCCGAGATCGCCATCGTCGAGCAGAACCCCTACCTCTTCTCGGGCACCGTCGCCGAGAACATCGCTTACGGCGATCGGGACGTCCTCGCCGCGGAACGAGGCGGGGAGGGAGCCTCCCGCGAGCGGGTTATCGACGCGGCGAGAGCCGCCGAGGCCCACGAGTTCGTCGCCGACCTGCCCGAGGGCTACGATACGCTGGTCGGCGAACGGGGCGTCAAGCTCTCGGGTGGCCAGCGCCAGCGCATCGCGATCGCCAGAGCCCTGCTGAACGACCCGGCGATCATCGTCTTCGACGAGGCGACCAGCGACGTCGACACCGAGACCGAGGCGCTCATCCAGGCGAGCCTCGACCGGCTCATCGAGGATCGGACCGCTTTCGTCATCGCCCATCGGTTATCGACGATCAAAGACGCCGACCGCATCGTCGTCATGAGCGATGGCGAGATCACCGAATCTGGCACCCACGCCGAGTTGCTGGCGAGCGAGGGCGATTACGCGACGCTCTGGCGGACACAGGCGAAGGAAGCCCCCGACCCGGCCGTCGCGGACGACTGAAACGCCGGGGCGTTCGAGATACCGAGAAATCGAGCTACCGAATCGAACGGTCCGCTCCGATCACTGATTCCGGCCTGATCCCGATCGGACCTGGCCCTGTGTGTATTCGTATGCACTCGCCCGGGCGTCCCACTCGACGGCCGAGAGCACCGCCCAGTAGCCCACGAACGCGAGCACGATTGCCACCGCGAGTACCGTCAGCCCCGCCGCGCCGTCGATCGCGAGCGAGGGCTCCTCGGCCAAGACGAGCACGCCCTCGATGGCGAAGGTAAGCAGGAGCGCAAACCCCGCCGAGAGCACCGTCGCGAGGAGCAATCCGGCCGCGCCTTCCCGAAGGTCCCACACCAGTTTGAGCGCGAACAGCACCGCGAAGGCGAGCGGATAGAACGGCGTCGGCAGCGCGGAGCCGAGTTCGGTCGTGCCCACAGTGATCCCCAGCAGCCCATGGTAACCGATCGCCCCGAGCAGCGCCGCGAGAAGTGCGAACGACGCCTCGCGACCGCTCGCGTCCGCCCGGTAGTGGACCATCGTATCGATTACCGGCCTGATACAGCAGGCCCGGCAGTGAAATCGTTCGTCGCCGAAGGGCCTGCGTATGGCAAAACCGTTCACTCAGGACGACGCCGGCAAGGAGGTCGTCACCGCGGAGGGCGATCGCGTCGGAACGGTCGAGGACGTCGAGGAGGGCCGCGCGACCGTCGTCTCCAGCGAGGACGATCGGGAGAACCTCACCGATCACGTGCGGGAGATACTCGGCTGGGGCGACTCCGGAGGGGACCAGGAACTGGAGGCCGCGGACGTCGATCGTAACGACAACGACGAGATCGTCCTCCCGCCGCCCATCTGATCGAGGGTCGGGAGTCCTGCTGAACCGATCGGGAGAAGCCGACTCGTGGTTCTCGAGTTCGGGGTGTTCGGCACCGTTTCCGTTCTCGTTCCCCTAACGACCACCGGCTGGCGTCGAGCGGTCGAACAGGCGGGAGAACGGAAGTATCGAATCGGACGCGATAAGTATCACCCAGTGGTTGGAGTAGGTAATGAGACGACGGGAGTTCCTCGGGGGCGTGACCGGCGGGGCGGCGCTGCTCGCCGGCTGCCAAGCCGAGCCGGTCGAGAGCGGGGCGAACGGGAGCGGGACGGCGGGGAACGGAACCGGATCGACGACGAGTGGGGAGAACGCGACGGACGCGACCGTCGGCGAGAGCGGCGGCGATCGCACGCTGCGTGTGGCGACCTATCCGGCCTACCTGGACGCGCCAAGCGTCAGCCCCGGCGGCTGGGTCAAAGAGCAGTTCGAGTCCACCCACGACGCGACCCTCGAGTGGGTCTCGCCGGAGGGCGGGATCAACTACTTCATCCAGCGTCGCCAGCAGAACCGTCCCATCGAAGCCGACGTCTACCTCGGGCTCACCGTCGAGGAGCTCGTCCGCGTGGATCGGGAACTCGGCACGAACGCCGATAGTAGCGGAGGCGGCGGAAATCAAGGCGGGCTGTTCGCGCCGGCCGAGACCGAGCCGATCGCGAACTACGACGCGATCAAATCGAAGTTGGAGTTCGACTCGGCGAACCGGGTGATTCCGGTCGGCACCTCCTACGTGAGCCTCGTCTACGACGAGTCGGCGATCGAGGCCCCGAGTACCTTCGCCGACCTCCTGGAGCCGGCCTACGAGGGGGCACTCATCGCCGAGAACCCGACCCAGGGGGCGACCGGGCTTCGCTTCCTGCTCCAGTCGATCGCCGCGAGAGGCGAGGACGGCTATCTGAACTACTGGTCGGAACTCCTCAATAACGGCACGACGGTGCTTGGCTCGTGGTCCGATAGCTACGCGGCCTATTCCGATGGTGAGGCCCCGATGGTGGTCTCCTACTCGACCGACCAGGTCTTCGCCGAACGGGCGGGCGAGGACCTGAGCCAACACCAGGTCGCCTTCCTCGATGACGGTGCGGTGCCCTACACCGACGGCATCGCGACCTTCGAGGAGACGGACGAAACCGATCTCGCGAACACCTTCGCGAGTTTCATGCTCTCCCCGCGGGTCCAGGCGAGAACCGCGGTGCTCAACGTCGGGCTGCCCGCGGTCACGAACGCCACACTGCCCAAGGACTTCCAGCAGCTCGTCGCCGTGCCCGAGGAAGCCGTCGAATTCTCCTACGACCGGCTGCGGGGGAACCTCCAGGGCTGGGTCGAGGCCTGGTCGCGACAGGTCGCCGGCCGGTGAACGGAGGGCGCGAACGGTGAGAGGACGGCTCGGACGCGGTCTGCCGTGGGTACTGGGACTCGGAGCGGCGGCGCTGCTGGCCGTGACCTTCTACTATCCCGTTGCCACGGTGCTGATCGAGGCCGTCTCAGTCGCCGGAGGAGTGACGATAGAGCCGATCGTCGCCGTCCTCACCGATCCGTTCTACGTCGGGTGGCTCGCCCGGGCGCTAGCCGACCCGGTGGCCTTCGGGCGAGCGCTGCTCGACGCGCCGGTCGCCACGCTCACCGGCTCGCTCGGGCTGATCGGGTTTACCGCATATCAGGCGCTGCTCTCGGCGATCGCGTGTGTCGCGCTCGGCTTGCCGGGCGCGTATGTCCTCGCGCGCTATGACTTCCCCGGCCGCGAGGTAGCGCGGTCGCTTACGATCCTCCCCTTCGTGATGCCCTCGATCATGGTTGCGATCGGCTTCGTCTCGATGTTCGGCGAGAACGGAACCCTGAATCGTATCTTAGGAGCGCTCGGCCTCGGCGAGATCGATCTGTTGTTCACGCTGCCGATCATTATCCTTGCGCATGCCTTCTACAACGCCCCGCTGGTAACCCGCGTGACCGCGGCCGCCTGGGAGAACGTCGATGCCCGCCGCATCGAATCCGCACGTAGCCTCGGGGCGAGTCCCCGGCGGGCCTTTCTCGACGTCGTGGTGCCCCGGCTCCTGCCCGCGATCGCGACCGGGGCGGTGCTCGCCTACGTCTTCTCGTTCATGTCCTTCGCGATCGTGCTCGCGCTCGGCGGGTTGGGTTTCGCGACGATCGAGGTATGGGTCTACAACCGGGTCACCCAACTGGAGTACGCAAGCGCCGCCGCGCTCGCGACGATCGAGACGAGTATCTCGCTCGGTCTCACCTACCTCTACTTGCGCTACGAGGCGAGTCAGGAAGGAATCAGGGAGGGCGGAGGAGGGGGCCGGCCGCTGAAGCGAAAACCCCTCTTCGGATCCCTCACCCCCACCAGAGTCGCCGTCGGTGGATACCTGCTCGTCGTCGGGGTGGTGTTCGTCGGCCCGATCGCGAGCATGATCATCGCGAGTGTCACGAACGACGCGGGCTTCACCCTCGCGAACTACGAGTTCCTCCTCACTCGTCAGCGAACGGCGTATGCCTTCCAGGTCCAGCCCCTCAACGCGATCCTCAATTCGGTGTTCTTTGCCGCCGGCAGCCTGCTCTTGTCGGTGCCGATCGGGACCTTCGTCGCGGTCGTGAGTACCCGCCGGTTCCGGGGCCGGAAAGTGATCGACGCGCTGGCGATGGCCCCGATCGCGGTGAGCGGCGTCGTCGTCGGGCTCGGCTTGCTGCGGGGGTTGGTCTTCGGCGTCGAAGTGTGGGGGTATCGGATCACCGTCACGGGGGCGCTGGCGATAATCGCCGCGCATGCGGTGGCGGCCTACCCTTTCGTCGTCCGTAATCTGACGCCGTTGCTCGGCGGGCTCGACCGGCGGCTCACCGAATCGGCCCGCAGCCTCGGGGCGAGTCCGGCACGGGCCTTTCTCGATATCTCCTTACCCCTCGTCTGGGGCGGGGTGCTCGCGGGAGCGGCGTTTGCCGTCGCGATCAGCATCGGGGAGTTCGATTCGACGGTGATTCTCGCGACCGGCACCGAGAGCTACACGATGCCCGTCGCCGTCGAGCGCTACCTCGGGCGGCGTCTCGGCCCCGCGACCGCGATGGGTTGCGTTCTATTAGGGGTGACGAGCGGGGCCTTCCTGGTCGTCGAGCGCTTCGGCGATCGCGGGGGACTGCTGTGACGAGGATTACCGTCGAAGGACTGAACAAGCGCTACGGGGCGACCCGGGCGCTCGATGGGATCTCCTTCGCGGTCGAGGAAGGGGACTTTTTCACGCTCGTCGGTCCCTCGGGCTGTGGAAAGACCACGCTGTTGCGAACGATCGCCGGCTTCGAGACGCCAACGAACGGAGAGGTCCGTTTCGACGGCACGTCGATGGCTGGCGTCCCACCCGAAGACCGGGGGGTCGGTGTCGTCTTCCAGAACTACGCGCTGTTCGGACACATGAGCGTCGCGGAGAACGTCGGCTATGGGCTGCGCTTCGCCGACCCGCCCGGGGGAGCGAGCAGGGACGAGCGCGTCGAGGAACTGCTCGCTCTCGTCGACCTCGCGGGAATGGGCGAGCGATCGCCGACGGAGCTATCGGGCGGCCAGCAACAACGGGTCGCGCTCGCCCGGGCGCTCGCACCGGCCCCCCGAGTGCTCCTGTTAGACGAGCCGATGAGCGCGCTCGACGCCGGCCTCCGCGAACGGCTCCGGGTCGAACTCGCTTCGATCCAGTCGGAATTAGGCGTCACTACGGTCTATGTCACTCACGATCAGGAGGAAGCGCTCGCCGTCTCCGATCGGGTCGCGGTGATGAGCGAGGGACGAATCGAACAGGTCGGCACGCCCCGTAGTGTGTATCACCAGCCAGCGACCCGCTTCGTCGCGGAGTTCGTCGGGGACAACAACCTCTTCGAGGGCCGGGTCGCCGAGAGCGAAGGGGGCTCTGGAGACGAAACGGAGGGGACGAGCGAGGAGCAGCGAGAGCGGGGGTCGGGGAGTACGGAGAGCAGGGAAATGGGGGAGATGACGACGGCGACGATCGAAGTAGGTGAAACGCGATTCCGGGCGCGAACGACGGCCGAGACAGTCGGGGCGGGCAAGCGGGTGTTGCTGTGTGTACGTCCCGAAGACCTCCGGATCGAAACCGGGGCGAGCGAAACGAGGGTAAACCGGTTCCGGGCGCACGTCGAGAGCAGCGAGTTCCTCGGCGAAACCACTAGAGTGCGTCTCGACTGGGGGGAACGGTCAATACTGTTGCGGACGACGACGAGCGCCGTTCCCGAAGGGACGATCGAGCTCGGCTTCGCTCCGGCCGACGCCCGCGTCATCGGGGGCTGAGTGAAACGAAGGGACGTGAGTGTGAGACGAGGACGCGACCGAGGGCGAAATCAGGGAGCGACACCGATAGTAACGAGCGTACCGAACTCCCGGTAGCGTTCGATCATGTCCTCGCGCGTCTCCCAGTCCTCCGTAGGAAATTCCTCGGCCGAGGGAATTTCGATCTCGCGGTCGGGGATCGTGTCCTGGGCGGCGACGCGGAGGCCGGCATCGCGGAAGGCCTCGCGGTAGGTAGGCATATCCCAGCGGGTCATCGAGACATCGATGTTCTCCTGCCAGTCCGCGGAGTGGACGCTTTCCTCGTAGTAGTTCACCGCACAGTGGAAGGTCCCGCCCGATCGAAGGACGCGGGCGAGCTCCCGGAGGGTCTCGTGTGGGTCGCTCGCATAGTAGAAGGCCTCCATCGAGAAGGCGTGATCGAACGTATCCCTGTCGAAGGGCAACGTGCCGAAGTCACCTTGGAGGAACGAGACGCCCGGGTCCTCGGCATAGGAGCGGGCGTTTCGAACCATCTCAGCCGAGCCATCGAGGCCGTAGACCGACTCGACGCTGGTGGTCTCCCGGAGCGCGCGGCCCACGTAGCCGCTGCCCGAGCCGAGATCCAACACTGCGTCCCCCGCCTCGATCGGCAGGCGGGCAAGCGCGTGTTTCGCGGTGTGCCAGTGGCGGTCTTCCATTCCCCGGTCGCGGCCGTCCGTGGCCCAGGCGTCGAACTCGCGGCGAACGCTCATGCCGGCGGGTCGGGCGGACGCGAGGAGACTCCTTCGACTCGCGGACGACCCGCGGGAGAACGATCGACGATCGGCGGCGAATCGAGCGGGCGGGTCGTGAAATTTTTGCGCTGAGGCCCCCGATCGGTGGACGAATGGCCGGAGGTCCCGACGAGAGCGGTGGGGAAGGTGGGAACGGTAGGCGGGGCGGGAAGCATCGGGGCCGGAGCGGGCGGCGTCGCTTCAAGCTCGCCGATACCGCCCAGCAGATCGTCGGGGGTTTCCTGCTCGCGGGGCCGTTCGTCGTCACCGAGGAGGTCTGGGCACTCGCCCGGAACATGTCGGTGCTTCGAGCGGCGATCGTCGTCGGGATCGTCGCGACGATCAGCTACGCGACCCTCTATAAAGCCGACCCCGACCACGATCCCGACCGCGAGCGTGACGTCGGCGGGATTCCCCTCCGCTTTCTCTCCTTGATGGGAGTCTCCTTCGGGGCGGTCGCCGTGCTCGCGGTCGTACTGGGTGCACCGGCCACGTTCCTGAGCGATATCCCGGGCAGCGAACGGGCGATCGTCTCCCTGCGGGCGGTAAGCGTCGGGGCGATCTTCAGCGTGGTCGGGGCCGCGACCGCCGATAGCGTCCTCTGAGATCGATCGTTCCCGGCACCCGAACCGACCGACGCGGCCGAGGCGAGCGATCAGTTAAGAACTAAGTCGGCGCGGACCGCCCGGCGGGTATGGACTACCGCTTGGACGTCGAGGACACGCCGGATTCGATTCCCGGAGGGACCGGGGTCCTGCTGATCCACCCGAGCACCGGCGAGACCGACCGGATCGACACCGACTTCCTCAAGGAGGATACCGACCGCTTCCTCGTCATCTCGACCCGGACGACCGCCCGGGAGGTCGAACAGAAGTTGGAGCACTACGACGTCGATCGCTCGCGGGCGACGATCCTCGACGCGCTGAGCGTCGAGCGGGGCTACTCGCGGCGCAGCGGCGAGGGGATCCACTACGTCGCCTCGCCGGACGACCTGGATGGTATCGTCGAGGTAACCGAGGAGTTCCTCGCGAGCCACGAGGGAAAGCTGCGCGTGAGCGTCGATTCGGTGACCGAGATGGCCTACTACGCCGACGAGGACCGGGCGCGAAGCGCCGTCGAGGACGTCCTCTCCTTACTCGACGAACACGGCGCCGTCGGGCTCTTTCACCTCGCCGAGGAGGTACACGACGAGGGCGTCCTCTCGGGATATCGCGAGCTGTTCAACGGCACGATCACCCTGGCGGAGGACGGCAGCGTTCGCGGCGAGTTCTAAGCAACTCCCAGTTCTCGGAGTGCACCTACCGGAAACCAGGAGCTCGGTTCGATCGATACGAGCTGAATAGCTTGAGACTATTTGCTCGACGAACACAAGATACTTGCTGGATAGTTACTATGAGCGACCATGCATCGCCGAACGCTTCTCGCCACAGCCGGAGGTGTCCTCGTCTCGGGATGTGTCACCACTGCTCCATCGGACGCCGATGCCGAGCGGGACGGTGGGAGCGGAAGCGCCATCGGAGCGCGTCTGCGATCACTCGTCGGGCGGGTATCGTCGGGACCGATCCGGTGTGAGGGAGCGCCCGCCTCGGTAATCGAGCGAATGGGCGATCCGGCGGGCGGCGATTTCGAATACAGCCCGGCCAATAGAACGTTCCGAGTCGGGGTAGCCGAAACCGCGAACGGAACCCGGTTCGAGACCGTTCCGTTCGAGGAGTGGATGGAAATCGAATGCGTCGACGCGGGGGCCGAACGGGCCCATGAAGCGACCGTCGATCGACTCGAAACCGGCGGGTTCGATGCCAGTTCGGCCAGTCTCCCGGAAGGGCCGGACTCGTTGGTCGTTCTCCTTACCGTCACTAACGGTGATCGAGGGAACGGAACCGCCGATTCGGACCCGGTAGCGCTCTGGCGACTCGTTCGCGCTGGACCCCAATCGGTCGAAGCGACGGTCTCGATCGACGGTGATAGCTACACGCGCACCGTCGCGGTGTTCGCGGAACCGATGAGTGATGCCGTTGTGCTCTGAATGGTGGGCTCGGCGATCGCTCGACCGACGGAGAACCGACTCGATGAGGTAGGTCCGAAGTCATTCCTCTAACTGCTCGAAGGTCTTCTCGGCCCACCGGACCGCATAGCCCGGACCGTACTCCCGATACGCTTCGGTGGCGAGCGCGCCGAAGGGCGTGGGGATCTCGATGTCGTGTTTGATCGCGCTACACGCGAGCTCGGCGGCATCGGCGAACTCCGTCTGCCCGAGCGCGACGTCCTCGGGGAGAGCCGACACTCTGGGGGCGACACGCTCGCCGGCGTCCTGCCAGGCGTCGTAGAGGCCGGGAACCGAGTCCTCCCACGCGCCGAACGCCTCGCGGGTGTGCAATCCGAGATAGGCTTCGTACAGCGCGACGGCGAGCTGGTAGGTATCTGCCGGCGAGAGCGAAACGGCCGCGTCGAGATCGGGGTAAGTCGCCCCGAAGAAAGGCAGGAACTGCTCGGGCACGTCGAGGCCGATCTGGACGAGGGCCTCGGCGACGAGAAAGGAAACGAACTCCGGGGGCGAGCCCTCGAGCCGTGCTTTCACCAGGACCGTCGGCGGGTCGGTCTGGGTCGTCCAGACGACGCCGCCGTCGCCCGGCATCCCCACGGTGAACGCCTCGCTCGCATAGGTGAAGAGCTGGTCGGGTGCGGATTCGGGAAGCCACTCGGTCGGGTAGGAGGCGGGCGAGAGCGAGTCGGCGTATAACCCCAGCGATTCGGCGACCGCGGGCGGAAGCGTCTCGAAGTCCCGTTCGGTATCGAGCACGAACGCGTCGGGTGCGTGTTCCGCGCGGACGTCGAGGAGCTCCTCGGAAAGGTCGCGCTCGGCGAACATCAGGCGAGGACCTCAACGACGATGAGCGCCAGCGCGAGGACGCCCGCGATGGCGACCGTTAGGAGAACGATCCTGGTCGCTTGACTCATGCCCGCTCGTTCCCGGGGGACCCGTTTAAACCCGTCCGTTCGGCGCGGCCGTCCCGAAGTCGGCTGCCGGCTACTCCCGGTCGGCACGTCGGCCGAGCCAGGTCTCGGGGGCTTCGATGGCGTACCGGCCGTCCTCCCGGAGCGCGATGATGTACTCCTCCCGATTGTACAGTTCCATCAGGTTGAGTTCGTACTGGCCGGGCTCGACAATCCTGATGCTCTCGAACTGGTCGTTGAGTTCCCGGCGGAGTTCCTCCAAGTCGGGCCGGTCCTCGGCGGGCTCGGCGGCGATCCGTCCGTCCTCGACGCCGGCCGGCGGGGTCCGGGCGTCAGCGGCGTCGGGCGTCGGGGACTGGGAGTCCTCGGAACCGACTGAGGTGTCGAGGTCACTCCAGCTATCGGGATCGGTTCCGGCCTCGACGTCGGCGTCGGCCGACGGTTCGGTGGCGGTGCCGTTGGTGCGAGTGTCATCGGTGGCGGCGTCGGCAGCGTTCGGCGCTGGACCCCCAGCCTCGGTATCGGCTGCCGGACCGTCCTTAGCGGGTTCGTCCCCTTCGTTTCGAGTGGAACCATCGGCGGGTTCGATCGTGTCCTCCGGTCGGACGCCGGGGTCGGAACCGGCGTCGGTCTCGCTCTCGTCTGCGTTCGCCCGCTCGGGTTTCCGGGGTCGCCGGGTGGTCGGGGAGTCGAAGACGAACGAGCGGACGGCATCGGTAGCCCGTTCGAGCCGTCCTCGCGAGGGAGGGGGTTCCCGGGGCGGTTCGGGCGGTGCAACCGGCTCCTCGTCGGTATCGTCGGTATCAGCGGGGTTGGTCGATTCGGCCGACCGGTATTGGCGCTCGTGTCGGTCACGCCGGGAGCCGCAGCGTCGTCGAGTTCGCCATCCGGAACCGCGCCTTCCGGGAGGAACTGGAAGGTGTTCCCGCCACAGTCCGGACAACCGGAGAGCATCGCCTTCGAGCCATCGGGGAAGACGTGGCTACAGTCGGTACACTGGTGGGGCATTCTGTATCTCGTGTTCGTCTACCGGCGGGTAATGAGGGCGCTGATGAGCGTTTCGTCTTTGTGCAGGGTCTGGATCCGGTCGGCCGGCCCGACTACGGTGAGCTTTGCGGTGCTCTCCGTGCCCATGAGCCGGCTCAGGAATCCACCGCCCGAATCCGGGCGCGGGTAGGTCTCGATCTCGATGCCGGTGAACTCGTCGGGGTCGATCTCGGCCATCGTCACCTCGATGAGTCTGGATTCCTCGTCGGGTGAGAGGCCCTCCTCGAGGATGACGATGTTGCCGTCGTGGACGCCATCGAGAATGGTCCGGATCTTCTCCATGCTCGCGAGGTCGGCCATTCGCTCGCTGCTGATCAGATCGATCTGGACGCCCTCCCCGTCGTCGCCGTCGCCGGCGTCGGAGTTAGCCTGTGCCATCGTTACCCGAAGTACTCCGCGATCTTGTCGTAGACTTCGTCCATATTACTACCGTGGAGCGCCGAGAGCGGTACCGTCTCGTGTTGGGGGAAAGCGTTCTCGATACGTTTGATGCTCGCCTCTTCCAAGTCAGTCTTGTTCGCGAAGATGAGCACTGGGATATCGCGGGATTCGATGATGCCGATGAGCATCGTATTGACCTGGGTGAAGGGATCGTCCGCACTGTCGAGCACGTAGATCACGCCGTCGATGTCCTCGCGCAGCCAGTGCATGGCCTCGGCAACGCCTTCGGTAGCCTCCCGGGAGCGGCGAACGGCGTCCTCCTCCTCCATGTCGTGTTCCATGAACTCGGTGTAATCGACCTTCGTGGTTACACCGGGAGTATCGACGACATCGATGTTGACCGACTTGCCGTTGCGCTTGATCTCGACGTTCTCTTTTCTACGAGCGCGCCGGGTCTCGTGGGGAATGTGGCTCTCGGGGCCGACGGCGTCCCCGGTCCAGTCCCGCGAGATGCGATTCGCGAGGGTAGTCTTTCCGGCGTTCGGCGGGCCGTAGATCCCGATGCGTCGAAGACAGCTACCTCAACGCAGCTACTTAAGACTGTGTCAGACGAGTTGGGAAGCGAATGAAAACGAAGAAGGAATGAGGGGAAATTCAGAGAAGAGAGGAAGGGATAGAGAGGGGAGAAGGCGAAGGGAAGGACTCGAATCCCCCACCCCTTCGTTTCAGGTGGAGACTGCTCAGGTGGGGGAAGCAAAGACCGGAGGAGTATTATCTATACCAGAGTTCCTAGAAATTACTAGTACCGAACTAGAACTATCTACAGTAGGATAGCAACTTGTATATTCCGAATGCTACGGACTGGTAGTGGCCAGGTAGTCTTAAATCTTTTCCTGTGCAGATGCCCCTCAACTTCCCTCCTCCTCTCCTCAGCTGTTCCACTCGAAACGAAGGGGTGGGGGTGTTGGGCGAGCCGTGCTACCGTTACTTCCTTTTCTGACCCTCGAAACCGGTTCGCTTCGCTCGTCCCCTTAGACTCCTCCTTTCTCCTCTCTCCTCTCTTTGTGGTCTCCGTCGCCGTCCTCGCGCCGTCTCCAGTTCGTTCCTCGTTATCTCGTTGTCCTTCGAATCCTTCCCCCGTTCGCCGTAGGGGAAAGTTTAAGAAGGTCCCTACCCCTGGTTCCCCTGGATCAGGTGGACGTTAGGGCGATCAGGATCCCCGAGCGGGGGTCGATCGACGGCCCTTCGAGCGGGGGCGAATCGTCCTTTCGGCCACGTCAGTTCCGTTCCCGCCCGAGAGATCCGTAGCCGAGCGAGGCGGTGCCGTCGGTATCAGACCAGAAACCATGTTCGACGAGCAATCAGGGGAGAACTCGGATCAGCCTCCAGCCGCGTCCGATGACGAGAAAGGAGTTCCTTCCATGCCCGACAAGGGAGATGAAGAGAGCGAGGAGAGCGAGGAGAGCGAAGAAAGGAATCGCCGATCGACCGAGCGATCATCGGCGTCGGCCCCCGACGATCGCGGTCCTGCCGATCGTTACAAGCGCGATGGCGGATCGACCGACGACGAGCGAGTGTCTCCGGAGCGCGGGGCGGTCGAGAGCCCTGCCGACTTCCCGTCGGACGCCGACTCACCTTCGGCCGACGTGCTGGACGATCGGGCCGATCTCGCCGAACGCGTCAGAAGCGATTCCTCCCGTTCGATCGCGGAGATCGAGGCGAACCTGGATGCGGCGGACATCGATGTCGATATCGACGCCGATCCGGACCTGGCCACCGACCACGACGAATTGTCGGCCGAGGAGGTCGCCGCCGACGAGCCGGCTCAAGGACTGTTCGACGACCTGCTCAGCGGCGAGCCGATCTTCCGGAGCAAAGACGTCCTCCGCCCGTCCTACACCCCCCGGACGCTTCCCCACCGCGAGGACCAGATCAACAACACCGCGACGATCCTCGTCGCGGCGCTGCGCGGGGAGACCCCCTCGAACATCCTCATCTACGGGAAAACCGGTACTGGGAAGACCGCGAGCGCGAAGTACGTCAGCCAGGAGCTAGAGAGCACCTCCCGGAAGTACGACGTACCCTGTACGGTCGAGTATATCAACTGTGAGGTGACCGACACCCAGTATCGCGTGCTTGCACGGCTCGCGAACGCCTTCATCGAACAGAACCGGGAATTCATCGACGATCGCCTCGATTCCTTGGAGAGTCTCGAAACGGACGTTCGCGAGGACGAGGCGAGCCTCGCGGACACCGAGTTCGACTCGCGCTCGGCGCTGGCCGAGCGCATCGAGGAACTGGAAGCCGATCGGGATTCGTTCGAACCCGCGCCGATGACCGGCTGGCCGACCGACCGGGTCTACTCGACCCTCTTCGAGGCGGTCGAGTACCGCGAGCGGGTGGTCGTTATCATGCTCGACGAGATCGACAAGCTCGTCGAGAAATCGGGTGACGACACCCTCTATAATCTCTCGCGGATGAACACCGGGTTGGATACCTCTCGGGTCTCGATCATGGGTATCTCGAACGATCTCAAGTTCACCGACTTCCTCGACCCCAGGGTCAAATCCTCGCTGGGCGAGGAGGAGATCGTCTTCCCGCCGTATGACGCGAACCAGCTTCGAGACATCCTCGCACACCGCTCGGATCTGGCCTTCGAGGACGGCGCGCTCACCGAGGACGTTCTCCCGCTCTGTGCGGCGTTTGCGGCCCAGGAACACGGCGACGCCCGCCGCGCGCTCGATCTGCTCCGGACGGCGGGCGAACTCGCCGAGCGAGGCGGGGCCGACGGCGTCGCGGAGGGCCACGTACGGCGCGCCCAGGAGAAGATCGAACTCGATCGCGTGGTCGAAGTCGTTCGGACCCTCCCTACCCAGTCGAAGCTCGTGCTCTACGCGATCGTCTCGCTCGAGCACAACGGCGTCCGCGACATCACGACCGGCGAAGCGTACAATATCTATCGCCGGCTCTGTACGGAGATCGACGCCGACGTCCTCACCCAGCGGCGGGTGACCGATCTCATCAGCGAACTCGACATGCTAGGTATCGTCAACGCCGTCGTCGTCTCGAAGGGCCGGTATGGCCGGACCAAGGAGATCAGCCTCTCGGTCTCTACCGACAAGACCGAAAACGTCCTGCTCAACGACTCGCGGCTGGCCGGTCTTCGGGAGGCCGATCCGCTCGTCCAGTCCCGGTTCGATAGGAAGGACTGAATCGCCGCTTGAGGGACCTCTTCGGTACCCGCTCGCTGGTGCTCAGCTCGCGGTCGGCTCCCGCAGCGTGGCACCGACCACCGCTGCGCTTGCTGCGGCCTCCGCGAACGCGAGGCGAACCCACCCGAGCCACGGGATGCGGAACTCCGCGGTGCCGATCACCCAGCTCGGTCTGACCGGGTCGCTGATCGCGCCCACTCCCACCTGATCGTACTGGGGGTTCGCGTCGCCCTTCGTGATGAACCCCGCGTGGGGAGCCGGACAGTTCGCGAGTTCCTCGCAGTTATCCGCGCCGGCGAGGAAGGCGGGGTTGGCCTCGTCGTACCAGTTCTCATCATCGTTCACCCAGAAGCGCGCGCGATGGATGATCGGCGTCTCCAGATCGCTGCCGTCGGGCCTGTAGACGACGACGTCGCCCGGCTGTCCGAACTCCCGGTAGCCGACCCGCTCGCCGATTTCGGTCGTGACCACCCCCGTGTCCTCGTAGGCCGCCCCCGGCGCGAAGCGGTGTTCTTCCATGACGAACACCAGGTCGCCGGTCTTCATGTGTGGGGTCATGCTCGGGCTCTCGACGGCGACCATCGGCGGCCAGATCCCGCTGACGCCGAACAGCAACAGTCCGACTAAGACCACCGCCCCGGCGCTCGTGAGGACGTCCCGGATATAGGCGGCGGGTCCATCCTCGGTGGTCGCGAACCACCGCAGCCAGTCGATCGGACCCGACCGGTCCTCGGAGGGGGACCGGTCGTCGGGCGGACTCATTGGCATGCCTAACGGTGGTCCGCGTTTCAACGTTCTGACTCGGCCTCCTTTCGGTCGACTCCCTTAGCACCATTAGCACTATCAGCACGTTTTTGTCGTTTGCCGCCCTCGACCTGCTGTGTCGCCCTCGCCGCCGACGGAGGTCGTCAGGGAACTCACGAGCCGCGGCTATAACGCCGATCGCGAGGCCGTGACCCTGCTCGCCCGGACGTCCGATCCGACCGCGGCGATCTCCCGCGCGCTCGAAGCCGCCCCCGAGGACCTGCTTACCCTCTCGGCGAAGGACGTCCGCAGCGCCGTCGATACGACGCCCGACCGACCCCGGGAGGAGTCAGCCACGGCCACGACGAACGGCGACGACCCGGCGACGGACGGCGGAAGTAGTGCCGACGCGATCGACCCGGCCGACCCGATCAGCGAAACCCCTCCCGCTCCCGACGGCGCTTCGATCGCCGAAACCACGGCAACCACCGGACCTACTGACGCCACCGAAACCGCCGCACCCGGCGCGGCCGCCGAGAACCTCTCGACCGAATCGACCGAATCGACCACTCCTCCCTCCAGTGCTCCCGACCCCTCCGCTTCGAGTGGAGATATCGGCGCGTCAGACGCTCGTCGGACGAATCCTCCGATGAGAACGGCGGGGTTCGCTCCCCGGGACGCCGCGAAGCGTTCGCTACAGGTCGCCAACGACATGACCGGTCACAGTACCGGCACCGGCGAGTACGGTGATTTCGTCCGCGTGTTTCGCGACCGCTACGAGCGTTTCTCCCGATTACTGCGCTCGCGGGTGAAACACCGCCCGATCGAGGCGATCCGGTCGATGCCCGGCGGCGCGGAAGTCGCTATGATCGGGCTGATCTCCGATATCCGTTCGACCCGAAACGGACACCGATTGGTCGAACTCGAGGACACGACGGGCACCTTTCCCTGCTTGTTCGTCACGGGCAAGGAGGTCTCGGAGGCAGTCGAGGAGTTGCTCTACGACGAGGCGATCGCGATCGAAGGCACGCTCTCGGACGACGCGGGGATCTGTTTCGTCGACGAACTCTACTTCCCGGACGTTCCCCGGACGAACAGTCCCTCGCGGGCCGACCGGCACGTCCGAGCGGCACTCGTCAGCGACGTGCACGTCGGCAGCCGGGAGTTCCGGGCTGACGCCTGGAGTCGCTTCGCCGACTGGCTCCATACGGAGGACGCGAAAGAAATCGAGTACCTGCTGCTCGCCGGCGACATGGTCGAAGGTGTCGGCGTCTATCCCGGTCAGGACGAGGAACTCGACGTCGTCGACATCTACGAGCAGTACGAACTCTTCGCGGAGTACCTAAAGGAGGTCCCCGGGGACATGGAGATCGTGATGATCCCCGGCAATCACGACGCCGTGCGGCTCGCCGAGCCCCAGCCCGGTTTCGAGGACGATCTCCGGGAAGTTATGAGCGCGCATGACGCCCGGATCACCTCGAACCCCTCGATGGTCACGATCGAGGGGGTCTCGGTGCTGATGTACCACGGCGAAGAAACGCCACGTCGCGCCCCAGTACGGGGGGCATACCCGCCTCGCCCCGGAGGAGAAGGATTACCTCGTGATGGACGACGTGCCCGACGTCTTCCATACCGGCCACGTCCACAAGCTGGGGTATGGCAAGCACCGAAACGTGCTCTCGATCAACAGCGGCTGCTGGCAGGACCAGACCGATTTCCAGAGGCGGGTCAACATCCAGCCCGACGTGGGCTATGCGCCGATCGTCGATCTGGATACGCTCGACCTGACGATCCAGAAGTTCACGTGAACTTTTTTGCTCGTCGGGTGCGCTCGCTTCGCTCGCCCACCGCTCCTCGCAAAAACCTTCACTAAAAAGACCGTTCACTCACCGCCTTCAGCGGTTCGTTCACGGAGAACCGCTCGCTCACTCCGTTCGCTCGCGGATGCAACAGCGCATCCGTCTTCGGGCAAGGGTACCTTCTTGTTCAGACGGCTTGTTCGATGCTCATGGTCGATCTCGTCTATCACACCGCTGAGAGTTGTGATGGAGGGCTTTCGCCGTTCGACGAGGCGATTCGAGACCTCACTGCCGATGCGGACGTTCTACTGGCCTCTCCCTACATCAACTTGGACTACCTCGAATCGAT
>PXRA01000072.1 GCA_003021725.1 Halobacteriales archaeon QH_8_64_26 | reverse complement strand
TCGCGTGCGGCCCCGCCTATCAAGAGGTCGGCGGCCAGCACGTCCGCGTCGGCGACGACGCGAGCGGGGTTCGGACGGTCGGCGTCGCTCTCACCCATCGCCGCTCATTCCTCCTCGCTCCCTATGCCGCGCTCCTCGCGAACCGTCCGGAACGTACGTGCGATGGCTTCGGTCGTCGTGTCGTACTCGTCCGCGCGCTCGAAGAGCGCTGCCCAACTCATGAGTTCCGGTCGGTCGCTCGCCGGCTAAAGCCGTCGGCTCCCCCCTCGCCGTTCCGGTTCCCGTCCCCCTCCTCCCCACCCTCATGGACGCCTTCGAGCACCCAGTAGCCGACGGTTCCGAGCACGAAGGCGACGCCAACGTTCGAAAGCAGGCTGACCGCACCGATCGCGACGGCGAGTCCCCTCGACTCGCTGTCGAGGGCGTTCTTGCCCAGTTCCCAGGCGACGAAGACGAGGACCACTCCCAAGGTCGCCATCGGGAAGAGCGCGAAGAAGCCACCCCCGGCGACCAGCGCGGCGAGCCCATACAGCACGCCGAGCCGCCCAGTGGTACCGACAGCAGGGTCATGACGCCCATCCCCTGCGAGAGCTCGTCGGGCGAGACCTCACGATCGAAGAAATCGGAGACGAGCAGCGACGTCGCGACCGCGGCGTTGCCCACGGTCATCGCGAGCTGAGCGAGCGCCCCTTCGAGGACGCCGACGGTAGGTACCAGCTTCCCGATCGGCACTGCTGGAACGCCGGGAACGGTAAGTACGGGCACCCCAGCGAGGGTGACCGTGATTCCGACGCCGAGCCCGAGCACGCCGAGTGCGGCGACGTTCGCGCGCCCGATCGCGATTGCGACAATGGCGACGGCGAGGCCCGCGAGCGCGAGGGTCGGATCGCCCAGCGCGAGATCGAGCCCGGTTCGAGCGAGCAGGAGCGCCACCGCCAGCTGGACTCCGCGGACGACCGGCCGGCCGATCGCGCTCTCGACACGGGCGAGTCCCCCGCCAGTCCCGAGCGCGAGGAGCGCGGCTCCACTCACGAGGCCGGCAAGCAGGAACTCGCTGTAGGAAAGCGTCCCAGCGATCGCGAGCGCGGCCAGGGCCTTCATCGGCTCGACGGACATCGGCAGGCCGTACCAGAGCCCCCAGACGACTTGGAAGACGCCGAAGGCAAGCAGCGTATGGGGCAAGGGGATCGGCGTCAGCGTCGCCAGCGCAACGACGATCGGCAGGACCGTAACCGTATCCCCTATCGCACCCGTCACCTCGCCCTGCGAGAACGTTATTGCGGAAGGGTCGAGACACGAACGCGCGATAGCCATTCAGTCGCCCGCTATCGGTCGAATGCGTTTGTATGTTCGCAGAAATCGTGCGGGGCTACTCGAACGACTCGACGAAATCGAATTCGGTTACTCAATTTCACCAGCAGGGTCGTCCTGGTTGTCGCTATTGTCGAGCAGCGTCAGGTGCTCGCGCGGGAACGACACGCCGATCCCCGTGCCCGACTCGGGGGTTCGGTCGGCAAAAGCCTCGATAGTGAGGTCCTGCCCTTTCTCGACTCGCTGGCCGCCGTCGGTCGAGCGTGCGCCGATCGGCTTCGAGGACCCGGACGCCACGGGTTCGGTCGCCGCAGGAAGCGAGAGGACGAGCCGGTTCGTCGCGTCCTCCCGGGTACAGCGTCGTACCGTCGTTTCGAGGTCGGATGCCTCGGGATTGAGTTCGACGTGTTCGGGGCGGATCGCGACGTGGGTCGCCGCCTCGTTTCCGAATCCCTCGGCCAGGTCCTCCCCGAACTCGCCGAGGGCGTCGAGCGGGAGGCAGTTCGCGCCGGTGAAGCGGGCGACGAAGGGCGACGCCGGCTGCTCGAAGATCGTCTCGGGGGTGTCCGTCTGAACGAGTTCGCCGTTTCGCATGATCGCGATCCGGTCGGCGATCGCTCTCGCCGTGGTTCGGTTGTGGGTGACGTAGACGGCGGTCGCGTCGGTCAGGAGGTCGGCGACGTCGTCCCGGAGGGCCTGTTGGGTCGGCACGTCGAGCGCCGAGAGCGGTTCGTCGAGCAAGAAGGCCTCGGGACCGACCGCGAGCGACCGGGCGAGCGCCACTCGCTGGGCCTCTCCCCCCGAAAGGGTCGGCGGCGTGCGATCGGCGAGGTCCGCGACCCCGAGTTCAGCGAGGACGGTCTCGGGGCCGCGCACGTCCTCGTGGTAGCGCGCTCCGAAGGCGACGTTCTCGCGAACGGTCATATGGGGAAACAGCGCGTAGTCCTGGAAGACGAACCCGAACCCCCGCTCCTCGGAGGGCAGGTCGGTGAGATCCCGATCGCTGTTTTCGATTGTTCCCTTCGAGGGGTGAAAGCCCGCGATCGTCTCCAGGACGACGGTCTTGCCGCTACCGCTCGGCCCGAGGATCACAAGCGATTCGCCCTCCTCGACCGCGAAGGCGACGTCGATAACAAAGGGTTCCGCACCGGTCGCGGTAAAGCGGGCCGCGATATCGACATCGAGGGTCATGGCATAGCACTCGCTGAGGTGTCGTCCTCGCCGTAGGCCAGCCACCTAATCAACAGGAAGATGAGCACGCTCACGACGAGCAGGATGAAGCCGACCGCGCTGGATTCGGCGAGCGATCCCGCCGTGTAGGTGTTGAAGATGAACACGGGTGCGTGCTGGCCGGTGATCGTTCCGCCCGCGGGCGGGTAGAAGAACTGAACGTTGTACGCGACGACCGCCACGGCACCGAACTCCGAGACCGCTCGCGCCCAGGCGAGCACGCCGCCGGTAACCACGCTGCGGGCCGAGAGGGGAAAGGTCACCCGCCGGAAGGTCTCGAAGCGGTTCGCTCCATGAACTCGGGCGGCGTACTCCATCTGAGCGTCGACCGTCTCGAAGGCCTCCCGGATGACATTGACAGCGAAGGGCGCGCTCACGAAGGCCATCGCGAGCACGAGTCCGATCATCGTACCGAGTACGAGCACGCTCGGGAACGCGCCACCGCCGCCGAAGCCGAAGAGAATAACGAGGCCCGCGACCGAATGCGGCACCACCAGCGGCAGATCGACGAGACTCTCGATTAGCGTGTCGCCGGGAAAGCCCTCCGAGAGCAGATACGCGAGCGGTGTCCCGAAGACGACGGTGAACAACGCTGCGAGCAGTGGGCCGTAGATCGAGAGATAGAGCATCCGGTGGACCTCCGTCGACAGGGCCTTCTCGATCACCAACGAGGGCTGCTGGCGGGCAACGAACATGACGATCGGGAGGCCGACCGCGATCAGTAAGATCGCCCCGAGCGAGGCGGCCGCGACCGCGAACCACCCTCGATGGGAGAGATAGCCCACGGTGGCGGCACTGCCGAGCGCGAAGAAAACGTACAGACCCGTGCGGCCGGCGGTGTACGCGAGCGCGAAGACGATGACCTGGACGAGAACGAACGCGAGCACCGCCGACCCGCGTCCGAGCCGCCCGGTCGAACCGACCACCGACCCAGCGCCCGCCGACCCGGCGGCTGGCGATCCCGTACTCATCGTCCGTCTCTGGGGGCGTTCGGAAACATTTTCACTGTTATGATTCCGTTATAGCACGAGCTCCAGTGGAGTTCTCGTCAGCGCCTCCTTTGCTTTCGTTCCGAAGGAGACCGGCTGGCGGCCGATCTCGAGTTCGAGCGGTCCGAACGAGTCCTGCGCTTCGACGAGATCCGAGAGCGACCCCGGAACGGCTTGTTGTGCGCCGCTCGGGATGACCGCCGGGTTGAGCGCGCTGAATCCGGCGTTCGTCATGATCCGGTCGCCGCCCTCCGAGAGCAGGAACTGGACGAACCGCGCGCCGGCCTGCGGTGCTTCGGCCACGTTCGGGACCGTGGTGCCGTAGGCGATCGGCGCACCGGTGTAGGTCTCCCCACCCGCTTGTACTTCGGCGTTCGCGTAGAACTGAGCGAACTCCGGTGCTACCCGCGAGAGGTCGAGTCGGGGCTGTAGATCGACGATCTGAACGTCCTCGGTCGCCTGAATCGACGCGTAGTTCCAGGCGTAATCGAGCGAGCCTGCTTGGAGCTGACCGATCAGTGCGGTCTCGGTGCCGGTCGGAACGATCTCCTTTTCACGCAGTGTGTTGTAGACGTCCTCGCCGTAGAGCGAACTCCCCTGGAAGTCCATCATCCCGAGTTGCATCGACATCACCGAGCGATACCCGTTCGGATCCGCGGCTGGATCGGAGTGAGCGAAGCGTACGTCGTCGCGCGCGAGGACCTCTCCCCAGTTTTCCGGCGATATCTCGCCCGCACCGGCGGACTGTTGGGTGTAGGCGATCGTCATCGAGTTCGTCACGAAGACCGAATACCAGTTCCCGTACTGTGGAAGCAGTTGATCCCGGAGCAACCGGTAGTCCGAAACGCCGAGCACGTCGGCCGACCGACCCTGCTGGGTGATCTTCTGGGTTGAGGCGACCGAGCCCTCGGCCTCGCGATTGACCTGGATGCCGGTCTCCTCCTCGAATGCGGCTTCGGCTTCCTCCATCGGCGGCGCGAGACTACCTGCATGAAATATCGTGATCGAGTCCGCCATCGACTCCGACCCGCTCGATCCCGTCGTGGTCCCGTTCCCGCCGCCCCCCGTCCCGTTTCCACCCGACATCGTCGTCTCGGTACCACCGGAGCTAGTCGTTTCACCACCACCTTCGCCGCCACCGCTGCCCGCACAGCCGGCGAGAGCGGACGCCGATACGCCGACCGTACCCAGAAACGCCCGCCGTGTCCGTTTCGACCGTTGTTTCGTCATTGGCATAACGGAATGCATCCGGCGAGTATATAACGATTTCCTTCGGGTGCCCTCGTGCCGCTCGTTCGGACGAATCGCCTCGAAGGGACTGCTCGTTATTTACCCACTCGCACCGCATCGCTCGCATGGACCGGCGAGGTGAACTCGATGGACGGTGAGTTCGACGCCTTCCTGACCAGCGGGGAACTCGCCTTCGGCACGCGGGACGCCGCCTTGCTGCGCGCGATCGATGCCGAGGGCTCGCTCAACGCGGCGGCAGGGAGTCTCGAACGGTCGTACTCGCGGGCCCACGAGCGGATCGGTGCCTTAGAGGCGGAGTTCGGAGCACTCGTCGATCGGACCCGGGGCGGGTCGGGCGGCGGCGGGAGCGCGCTCACCGAGCGAGCGTGGGACTTGCTCGCGCGCTTCGATCGACTGCAGGTAGCCGTCTCGGACACGATCGACGCCGAGAAAGTTGTTCTCGCCGGCGAGATCGCCGAGCGCGACGGCGAACTCGCGTCCTGCGAGACGGCCGTTGGGACGATCCGCGCGCTCGCGCCCGCCGAAGCCGATCGGGTGCAGATCGCGATCCGGGCGGATGCGATCACGCTGCATGCGCCCGCCGAGGCTCCGCCCGCTACCGGAACGAGCGCTCGCAATCGTCTCGACGGCGTCGTCGAAGGCATGGAGCGCGAAGCGAGCGTCGCGCGCGTGCTCTTCGCGCCCGCCGATACCGATGGCCCCTCGATCGTCGCGCTGGTGACCGTCGATAGCCTCGATCGCCTCGCTCTCTCGGTCGGCGACTCGATCGTCGCGACCTGGAAGGCAACGGCGACCCGCGCGACCGCTCGGCGCTGAGTCCTCCGCTTGCCGCCGTTATCGCACGGTGCTCGCTCCGTCGTGCGTGAGTCACACGTCCGTCTGACGCGGGTTTAAGTGCAATCACTCCGCTGTACTGATTGGGCGCGCGCTGACGGCCGCAACGTTCCCATCCTCCCACGCGCGCCCGAAACACCCGCCCTCCTCACTCCCTACCCGTTCGAGCAGCGGCCGGCTACCGGCACTCCCTTGCCCCTCTGTTTCCCACCCCCTATACGGCAGCCGATGGCCTTCGATGTCTCGTGACTGCCTCAGTTCTCGGTTTTTAGGGCGTCTCTTCGCCCTGGAGGCGTTCGCGCACGCTCGTGAGTGCTTCCGGCGTCGCGATCAGTGCGACCCGGTCGCCGGGCTCGACGGTCGTCCGGGGCAGGGGGATCGACATCGGTTCGTGTGCGCGGCCGTGGGCGTACAGGCGGGCATCGGAGGGGATGTCCAGTTCGCTGACGCGCTGGCCGACCGCAGCCGACCGTTCGGGAATCATCAGGCTCGAGAGCGATAGCTCCTCCGTGAGGTCCGCGATAGCGTTGAAATCCCCGCCCAGAAGGGCGGTCTTCGCGCCCGCGGCACCGAGGCGCTCGGGATAGACGACTTCGTCGACCTCCGCTTCGTACTCGTCGTACTCGCTTTCCTCGACGTCCGCGTCGATCCGTAAGACGACCCGACAGCCTGCCTCCCGGCCGATCGCACACGCTCCGCGATTGACCTCCAAGTCTCCGGTCAGGCCGCCGAGCGCGTCGACCGACTCGAAGTCGATCGATTCGTACGTACTCTCCTCGCTGCCGTTGCCCTCGATTACGGTGAGACCGTCGCGCTCGGCGCGCTCCGCTTTCTCCGAATCGGGATCGACGACGATCACTCCGTGGCCTTCCTCCGAGAGGATCCGTGCGACCCGCCGCCCGACACGACCGAACCCGACGATCACGAACTTCATAGCTGCTATGAGACGGCCCCCAACTAAAACGTTGAGTCCCGACGCCGGTCGATCGCCGACTCCCGACCTCCGGCAGTGGACTCCCGTGCCCGATTCGCTCACTGGCATCCTCCCGTGCCGGCTACGGGCCAGGCCCCTCTCGGTCGGCCTCGATCCCCAGGAGCTCATACGCCCGCTCGTGATCGCCGCCCATCCGTTCCAGTAGCTCCCGGGCTCGCTTCCGGGTTTCCTTCTCGACCGGGACCCGAACCATACCCTCGCCCGGCTGCCCGTAGACGACGCTCGCGCCCTCGGGGGCGGCGGCGATCGCCGGCACGGTAACGAGGTCCTCCTCGCCGTCGACGTCGATCACGGTCGTCTCGGCTCGTTGGGCATCGTCTCCCGAACCGATCCCCTCGTCGGCTCCGTTGCTCCCCCCGGCCCCAGTGCCGGCGAGGGCGTCGGCGAGCGCGTCGAGAATTCCCGTAGTGAGCGTCGCCGCAGGGTTCTCGATTCCGAGATGTCTGTCGTACGCGTCGGTGTTCGTTCCTGCCTCGATCTCCTCCGCGACTGGCGTCCGTTCGGTGTAGCCATCGAGCACCGCGACGTCGGGTCGCCGTCCGGCCTCGACCAGGTGATAGGTAACGACGTCGCCGACTGCGACGAGCGGTCCCGGTTCCTCGAGTGCGTCGAGCAACGCGCCCGCGTCGGTAAAGACCGGACCGAACGGGTCCTTGAACGCTCCCCTGAGGTCGCCGGGAAGCGTGAGTACTACTTCCACGCTTCCGGCGTCGTCGCTTTCCCCGTTCCCTCCCGATCCGTCCGACGGTAACGGTGGTGCGGGCGGGCTCATCGGCTCACCGAACTTTCAGGGCGTACTTGCCCGGTTCGGTGACCTGCATCTCCTCGGCGATCTCGGAGGTCTCGGGATGGGCAATGATGACATACCCCGCCCAGTCCTCGGTGAGACTCGAAGAGCCACAGTTCGGACAGGACTGTGCGCCGGGGTCGTCGACGACTAAGTGACACTCCCGGCAGACGCGTCTGGTTACCATGCGTTAATCACCCGTCGCGCTCGCCGTCTCGCTTTCCTCGCGCAGCCAGGCCAACCGACCGAGACCGACCTGTTTCGCGGTCAGCCCGATCTTGCTATCCCGGGGATTGCGCTCGTCGATGCTTTTGGTGACGATGCGTGCGCGCACCGCGTCGCCGACGCCGAGTGCCCGATCGGAGTCCCGGGAGGCGAGTCGCTGGTTCTCCTCGTCGTACGCGAGGTACTCATCGCTTATCTGGGAGACGTGCAGCAGGCCGTCGACGGGGCCGATCCCGACGAACGCGCCGAAGTTTACCACCTCGACGACCTCGCCGTCGACGACTTCCTGCATCTCGGGGTCGAAGGTGACCGCGTCGAACTCAGCCTCGTAGTAGACCCCCGGCCGGCTGGGGATCACCGCGCCGTCGCCGACGTCGTGGACCTCGGTGATCGAGACGACGCTGCCGACATCCTCGTCCATTCGGCCCTCTAACTCGTCCTGTAAGCGCCGTTTGACCAGGTCGGGCGAGACGTCCGCGAGGTCCTCGGGCGGTACTTCGACCGTATCGCGCAAGCGTACTCGTTTGTACATGATTACGGGTTCGTGATCGTCAGTTGGTCGTGCCCACGTAAACAGATTACTGGAACGCCCCGGGTGTGCAAGCGTTCCCTGAGTGCTCGATCGTTCGTCAGAACGTACTCGATTACCGCCCGCCGATCGGTAGCGATCTCGATTACCGCGTCGTCGGCGTGGCCCTCCTCGTGGGGGAGGGTTCGACAGCGCTCGTCGGCGAGATCCGCACCGACGCTCGCCGCGACCGCTTCCCCACCGTGGCTGCCCGATAGCTCCTCTAACTCCCGAACGACCGCTGCCGGCACTACGAGCGTCACGCCGTCGATGCCGCTGTCGACGGTCTCGTCGCCACCGCCTGCAGGACCGGAATCGGAACCGGCACCGACATTAGCGGAACTCGGGGCCGGGTTCTCTCCGGCTCGAACCGCCGCCGACCGTCCCGAACTCGACTCTACCCGTGCCGGCGCTCCGGGCGGCCGAGAGGGATCGTCCGGCCCGCCGAGCAGTCGATCTACCTCGTCGAACACTCTGACATCGAGTTCGATCGGCATCATCAACGCGTTCGCGTCGAGTAACACACGCGTCATTGCTACTACCCCGCGAGCGTCCCGATGCCGATCAGCCGCCAGCGCGCGCCGACTCGGCGGTTGATCGCGATCTTCGCCCCGGCGGGCGCACAGACCGGTCGCTTCAGCGCGACCTCACATTCGTCCTCCCGCGCGCTCGTCACCGATCCGACGGTCGTCGACGTACCGACGGTGAGCATCAGGGGTTCCCCGGTGCTGATCGGCTCGATCTCGCTGCCCGCCTCGCCCTCGCCGACGAGGCGTTCGAGCAACTCGACACCCATGGTAAAGTCCTCCCTGGTCGGCGGCAGCGATCCCGGCGGGCCGGCGACCTGGCCGGCGAGCCCGTCGCTTTTCGTGAGACTGGGATCGAGACCGGTACCGACGCCGATCAACCCGCCGGGAGTGACGCGCTCGACCGCCTCGCCGCCGGCTTGCAGCGAGCGGATCTCGGTGGTGATGGGCTGCCACTCGCTTCGGCCACCGGACTGGACCTCCCGGCCCGGCCGGAGTTCTACTCTCTCGCCGACTTCCAGGCCGCCTTCGACTAAGCTGCCGCCGACCACCCCCCCCGAGAGGCTCTCCCGCGTGGTGCCTGGGCGATTGATGTCGAAGCTGCGTGCGACGTACATCCGGGCGTCGGCCGCCGCGTTTCGCTCGGGCGTGGGGATCTCATCCTCGATCGCCTGGATGAGTAAGTCGGTATTGACGTCCTGCTGGGCGCTGATCGGTACTACAGGAGCGTCCTCGGCGACCGTCCCCGAGACGAACTCCTGAACCTGTTCGTAGTTCGCCCGTGCGCGCTCGCCGTTGACGAGATCGAGTTTGTTCTGGGCGACGACGATGTTCTCGATCCCGATGATATCCAGTGCCATGAGGTGCTCTTCGGTCTGGGCCTGGGGGACCTGCTCGGTGGCACTCACGACCAGGACGGCACCGTCCATGAGCGAGGCTCCCGAGAGCATCGTCGCCATGAGCGTCTCGTGGCCCGGCGCGTCGACGAACGACACGGTACGAAGCACGTCGCTCTCGGAGCCGTCCGGACAGGCCTCCTCGACCGTGTAGCGTTCGGGCTCATCCAGATCGGCACACTCCCTGAACGTGGCGTCGGCATAGCCCAGACGGATCGAGATCCCCCGCTTCATCTCCTCGGAGTGCTGATCGGTCCAAGAACCCGACAGCGCCTGCACGAGTGTTGTCTTCCCGTGATCGACGTGGCCGACGAGCCCGATGTTCACCTCCGGTTGGTTGTTTGCCGTCATATCGATAGTAATACGGACACTTGGCCCCGTCCGAGTCATAAAGCTGCTGTTCCGCGCCCGTCGCCAGCGTCGTCCGGCCTCGCTCTACCGACCCTGATCTACCGCTTTACCCGACCCGATAGACGAGCGATCGAACGCAGGCCTCACACCACCGATGGGCTAGGAGGTACTCCCCGCCGGCGATCACCGCGAAGGCCACCAGGAGAGCGCCCGCCCGAATCGTCACGCTGGCGTCGATCGTCGTCGCAAGCGCGAAGGCGAGCCCGAAGTTCACGAGTACGACGAGCGCGAGGACCTCCCGGCGGCGGTCGATCGCGAGATCCGCTATCACTCCTCGCAACATAGAGCGTATTCCTCATTCACCGGTCATAAGCTTTCGGCGGCTTCTCCGAGGCGTTCCGGCGGCATTTATATATTCCCGGCGAACACGTAGCGAGGTATGGCAGACCGCACGTCACACGACGAGGAACTGTCCCAGGCGGAACTCGCCGATCGGCTCCGGGAACTCGCCGACACGATCGAGAGCGAGGGTCCGGCCGACGTCCGGGTCGGCAACAAAGCGATCCGAATGTCGCCGGGTGCGTCGACCAAGTTCTCGATCGAGACCGTTGAGGAGTCCCGGCGGTTCCGCAGCGATCGCGAATCCGTTAGCCTCGATATGAGCTGGACGCCCGAATCGTAGCTCGGTCGACCTGTTTTCCGATCCTCGTCGATCGCCACACTCAGCCGCTCGACTCGCGTCGGGGCGCGGCGCTTTTGTCCGTCTCGTCCCTGCGACAGGTGTGTGCGAGTTCGGCTTCGAAGTGTCGCTGTGTACGTGGCTCGAACGCCACTGTCCGGGAATCGTGAGCCGCCAGCTCGGGGCGAGTTCGGAGGGTGGGCGGGTGATCGATATCGTCGCTATCGAGCCCGGTCCCGATTTCGGCGCCCGGGCGGCGATCTCTCCCCGGGCTATCCCCGACCGCGCGATCGAGAGTTCGGTCGGCGTCGGCCGGTGGCGTCACTGGAAGGAGGCCTTCGCGAGCGACTCGGAGTGGGCAAGGGAGGCCTGCGAGGCGGCGATCGAGATCGGCTTCTTCGAGCGCACCCGGCGCGGGGGCCGCGAGTACGTCAGGCAGGCAACGCGCTATCCGGCCGAGTGGTTCGGCTCCATTGTCGGCATCGAAAACAAACCCGACTTGGGTAGTCCAGGCGACCTCGACCGCCAACTCAGGATCGACGTTTCCCTCGGTTTGCTCGACGAGGTGATCCTCGCAACTGAGAGCTACGTGACCCGCGCGCACCTCAACCGGATCCCGGCCGAGGTCGGCGTCTGGCGATACGACCGCGAGAGCGCGGATCGAGAAGTGATTCGGGAGGCGACGCCGCTCGGCCCGACCGACTATGGCGTCGAAGTCCTCGATCGAGTGCCGGGCCGAACCGAGATCGAGATCGTCCCGCCCGCCCGGAAAGCCCGTCTGCGCCGCCGGCTCGCCGAGCGCGCCTACGGGAAGGGCTGGCGGACCTACGCGTTCCCCTCCTGCGCGCAGGTCGAAACCCGCGAGAGCGCGGGCACGACCTCGTTGCCGTACTGTCGGTGGAAAGGCAGGACAGTGCAGCCCGCCACAGAGTGCGGACCGGACTGTTCGGGTCACGAGCCTGCCGACGCCCCCGATGTCGATCCCGAGGCCGAGCGCGAGCGGCGAACGCCCTGGGTACGCGACCCCGAGGGGAGAGTACAGGAGCAGGCCGGTCTCGATCGGTTCGAGTGACTCCGAGATAGCGGCGGGCACTCTGACAGCTCCTTTCTTTCACGTTCCGATCGCGTCCTAGCTTCCGGTTCCTGCCCTCCCCCGTTCGCCGATAGCTGGCTCTTCGGCGTCGGTACCGGTTTCGCCGTCGGCGTCTCCATTTTCGGCTTCAATAGAGAAGTCCGTCGTGATCCCCTTGCCGGCGAGCAACTGGCCAGCGAAGCTGTTCGCGAGCACGGCCGAGACCGACAGTACCATCGCGAGCATCGCGAGCACCGGGTGGACTAAGCCTGTGACTGCCGTAGCGACGCCGACGCCGTTGAAGCTGAAGGCCGCAACGAGGTTTTGCTTGGTCTTCTCGTAGCTCCTCACACCGATCTCGTAGGCGTCCATCACACCGCCCAGCTGCTCGCCCATCAGGACGATGTCCGCCGACTCGATCGCGATGTCCGTGCCCGCGCCGATCGCGAGGCCGATATCGGCCTGAGTGAGCGCTGGGGCGTCGTTGATGCCGTCACCGACCATTGCGACGCGGTCGTTTCCGTCTCCGTCCGCGCTCTCGTCTTGGAGTCGGCTGCTCTCCGCGCGCTTGTCGTCGGGCAGGACTTCAGCCATCACCTGCTCGATGCCCATGTCCTCGGCGACCGCCTGAGCAGTACGCTCGTTGTCGCCGGTGATCATCACGGGCGTGATACCTGCTGCTTTCATTCGATCGACCGTCTCGCTCGCGTCGGCTTTGATCTCGTCGCCGATCCCAACTAGACCGATCAGTTCGCCCTCTCGGACGACGCCGACGGTTGTCAGCCCCTCGTTCTGGAGGTCTTCGCTGGCGTTCTCGCCGACGACGAGATCGAGCCCTTCCTCGCTGAGCCAGCCGGGCTTGCCGACCAGCACCTCAGCACCATCGACCGTCGCTCGAACCCCCTTGCCGGTGACGCTATCGAACGTCTCGGGGTCGGGGACGTCGACGTCGCGTGCGTCGGCGTGATCGAGCACGGCGTCGGCGAGGGGATGTTCGGAGAACACCTCCGCGCTCGCTGCCGTTCGCAGCACCTCGCTCTCTGCGTGCTCGTCTAGTGCGACGACGGCGTTCACCGCCGGTTCGCCGATAGTGATGGTACCGGTCTTGTCGAGGACGACGGTGCCGACATCCGGGAAGATCTGGAAGGCGTCGCCCGAGCGCATGAGGATACCGCGTTT
>PXRA01000071.1 GCA_003021725.1 Halobacteriales archaeon QH_8_64_26 | reverse complement strand
TTGACCCAGACACCGGGAAAGGTGAACCCGAGTAAGGTCGCCGTTCCCTCAGCGGCGGCGGTCTCGCCGTGTAGAACTGCGTTGTAGCCGTGTTTAGCGGACTCCCAGCCTGCGATTCCGAACAGAAGAACGGCGACGAGAAAGCTATAGAAGAACTGAGCTTTCCCGTAGCCGAAGGGATGCTCCCGATCGGCCTCCCGGCCGCTATACCGAATGCCGATCAACAGGAAGACCTGATTGCCGGTATCGGAGATCGAGTGATACGTTTCGGATAGCATCGCGGGACTCCCCGTGAGGAGATACCCCAGAAATTTGAGAACCGCGATCGCCCCGTTGGCGATCAGCGCGGCGATCACAACGGACTTGCTTTCTGCCATTAGGCGAGGTCCGACAGCGACCGGCAAATAGCTCTTGGATTCTCACGCCTGGGTCCTGGCGATTCGGAGGGCTCACCGACGTCCCTGAACTCCCTCCTCGAGGCACCAACGGTCCGTTTTGGGATACCCGACCGATGATCCGGACGGCCGGTCAGAACGCCCCTGGCGCGACGATGTAGGCGAACACCAACGTTAGAACGCCCGCCGCGGCCGCATAGTACGCCAACGGAATCAACTCTAGCCGAATGACGCGTCCTTCTTCGCCGACCAGACCGACGACCGCGAGTGCAGCGACCACGTTGTGAATCGCGATGAGGTTCCCGATTGCGCCACCGACCGCCTGTGCGCCGACGACGATCTGTGTCGGGACACCGAGGTTCTGAGCAGCGTTGAACTGGAACGTCCCGAAGAGAATGTCGCTTACGGTATTCGACCCGGCGATAAACGCGCCGAACGCGCCGACGAGCGAGGCGAAAAACGGGTAGGCCACGCCAGCAATGTTCGCCGTCAAGTCCGAGAGAACCACGAGCATGCTATCGAGAGTTCCAGCCTCACCGGAGTTGATCATGATCTGGACGGTCGCAACCGCGAACCAGAGGGCGATCACCGCTGGCAAGATGTTCCGACCGGTTTCCCGCCACGAGGCGGTGATCTCCTCGCTGTCCATGCCGTGGAGCGCGTAGGTCGAGATGCTAACGAGAACGAAGATCGCTCCTGGGAGGTACAGCGTCCGGAACTCCCCGCCGATGCCCGTCCCGAAGATGTCGTTCCAGACGATGACCAAATTCGAGGTAAGAAACGTCTGAAGCGGGTCCCAAACCCGTGTTACCACGAGCAACGCGGCCGTTAGGATATACGGCGTCCAAGCCATCCCGAGGGACATTCCTTCCCCCCGACTGGTCTCGACGGTACCGCCGTCGGCAGCGACTGCCGGGTCGTCCTCGGTAACGCTCTCGCCCGGTTCGATATCACCGACCCAATGGGCCGGCCACTGTTCTCGGGGGCCGAAGTCCCATTCGGTATCCGGGAGCAGGTAGCCAGCGCGCAGTGTCGCCGCGGTGACGAACAATCCCACCATCGAACCCAGAAGAGCGGGGAACGTCGGTCCAAGGAAATAGGCAGTTAGCCAGTAGGGAATCGCAAACGACGCCCAAGCGAAGATCGTGAGCGGGAGAACGTCGAGTGCTGGCCTGATCGAGCGCTTCTCGCCGAAAAAGCGTGTCATCATCGCAACGCCGATGAACGGCAGGAGAACGCCGACGATAGCGTGGATGGACGCAGCCCAAACGGCGACATCCGCGACGTACTGATTGACCGTGAGGCCCTGTGAATCGATGGTTTGTAGGATCTGTTGGTTCTGACTGAACACCTCTTCGAGCCCGATGATGAGTGGCGTCCCGACCGCACCGAAGGTGATAGCCATGATATTGCCGGTGAGTGCGACGACGACCGCTGCAAGAGGGGGGAAGCCAAGTCCCACCAGTAGGGGACCGACGATGGCTGCGGGCGTGCCGAACCCGGCTGCTCCCTCGATGAACGAGCCCATGAGGAACACCAGTAACACGACTTGCACACGTCGGTCGTCGCTGATCGAGGAGAAGCCGGCGTTGATGACGTCAAACGCGCCGGACTGTTTCAGCGTATATAACAGAAGGATCGCTCCGAAGACGATCCAGAGGATCTCAGTGGCGGTAAAGACGCCAGCGATCGAGGCGGCTGCGATCAACTGTGGTGACATACTCCAGCCGATGAACCCGACGATAGCAGCGATCAGCCAGGCAATGGGCATCGTGACAGTCGCCGGCTGGTAGAGAACTACCATTATGATCGTGATCGCGACCAATGGCAGCAACGCCAGCAGGATCAGAGAGGCCTCAGCCATCGACTTCCTCCTCGGTCGATACCGCGACCGATAGCACGCGGTTAGCACTAATTGTCATACGGGTGGCCTGCTAGCCTGCACTATTTATACTCGTTGATATCGCGCGCTTCAACGAGCCGAGGCTGTCGCTCTCCGACGCGCCGCCGGGAGTTAGTTGCTGCACCCGGAATCGGGTAGAAGACAGCTCCTGGATTCAGGTTCTTACGCCTGGTCCACGTTCCGTCGATGTGATCGCTATCGTCTCCGACACCCATGGAAACTCGGATCACCGACTGGAAGGCCACACCGCAGACGCCGTCCGCGAGGCCGGTCTCACGATCCACGCGGGCGATTTCACTACGAGAGAAGTCTTCGAGGCCTTCGAACACGAGGCTGCCGACCTCCGAGCGGTCTATGGTAACAACGACACGGAGAACCTTACCGAGCGCTTGCCTGCAACGCAGGTGATCGATCTCGCGAGTGAGGGGTTCGACAGCCGGGTACGGATCGCGCTCTGTCACGGCCACGAGCACAGCGAGACGGCGCTGTCATTGCTCGGTCGCCAGTCGAACGCGACGCTCGTCGTCTCGGGACACTCCCACCAGCCGGGTGTGACCGATGCGGGTGATGTCACCCTTCTCGATCCGGGTAGTCACGCCGATCCGCGATGGAATCGGCCCGCACACGCCGAACTCGACATCGCCGAGGGAGGCGAACTCGACGGACGGCTGCGTGGGCCCGACGGAGCCGTCTTCGAGACGTTCACGGTATCGCCGCTCGAGAAGTGAGAAGTCAGGGAGGGTCAGTCACTGCGAACCAGGGACCAGGGTTCCGAACCCGTCGAATCAGATCGATTCGGCCGGACGACCGATGTTGACACCGGGGGCCCGAAACGATTGACGCCAGCCCCGAAACGGCTTTAGGAAGGGAGGCGAACGCCGGGATATGGGTTTGAGCATCGATCCGGTACTCGTCGGCCTCGTCGTGATCATGCTCGTCTTCGTCTTCGGGGTCTATCTCCTTATTCGCCGCACGCTGCTCAGCCTTCGCGAGGGCTTCGAACGGGGTAAGCAGTAGCTCACCGCTTTCTTTCCTTTCGATATGCCGCGTACTATCGGGTGTAACGGCTATCGGGGTGAGGTCGTCGACGATCGGGCCTATGCGAGTGCCGTTTCGAACCGATCAATGGCCGCCTCGACGTCCTCCCGGGAGACATCGAGATGCGTACAGAAACGAACGAGGTGATCGCCGAAGGGCACCCCCAGAACCTCGACTTCGGCCGCGCTATCGAGGAAGTCCGTTGCGGGGGTCTCAGTGTCTACGAGGACGATGTTCGTCTCCGGGTCGTGTGCGGAGATGCCGTCGATCCCATCCAAGCCCGCGGCGAGAGCGCGGGCGTTCTCGTGGTCCTCGGCGAGGCGCTCGCGATTTTCGAGCGCACGAAGCCCCGGAGCGGCGATGATCCCGGCCTGGCGCATTCCGCCGCCGAAGAGTTTCCGGTGACGACGCGCGCGCTCAATGAAGGGCTCGGGGCCGGCGAGCATCGAGCCGACGGGTGCTCCTAATCCCTTCGAGAGACAGAACATGACCGAGT
>PXRA01000070.1:2984-28103 GCA_003021725.1 Halobacteriales archaeon QH_8_64_26 | reverse complement strand
CGTGCTTCGCTCGCCGGAGTACTCGGTGACGGCGATCAATGGTGCTTATGACGTCTTCGGCGACGACAGCGTGGTGACGATCCCGACACCGGGCCACACGAAAGGCCACCAATCCCTCCGTGTGGAACTCGACGATCGAACGGTAGTGCTCTCGGCTGACGTGGCACTCCAGCAAAGCGGCTACGAGCAGGAGTTGCCCGTCTCGTTTAATTGGTCACTGGAGGACTCGGTCGCCTCGATACGGAAGGTTCGCGAGGAAATCGGACGGACGCCGAGCTCGTGCTCCACCACGAGCGCGAGCACATCGATCCGCTGCTAGGCGAGGAGGCCGCCTTCTCGTGAGCGAACGAGAGTGACCGTGTTTTCGTAGCACGATCGACAACCACGCTCGCGGGCGAACGAAAGGGAGGAAACGACCCGACGGTCACTCCCGCCAGTCGGGGTTCGGCCGCGGTGGGCTGAAGACATCGACCCCGCGCACCGGGTCCTCGCCGCGATTCTCGGCACCGTGAGTCGTATTACCGGGGATCACGTAGGAGTCACCGGGTCCGCAGACGACTTCCTCGCCCTCGATCAGGAAGGTGAGCACGCCCGCGTAGATGAAGCCGGCCTGTTCGTGCTCGTGGTCGTGTTCGGGTACGTCCGCGTCGACCTCGAAGTCGAAGTGCTGGACGCTCATCCCCTCGCCGGTTGCCAACTGGGCGAGATAGACGTCTTCGACCGCTTCGACCACGCTCTCCTCGGACAGCGAAGCTGTGTCCATGCCTTCGAGGACGCCGCCCTGGTATCTAAACACACGGGGTGAGTCGGACGAACTGAGCGAGTGAGCTAAATCGGGAAGTGCCACGACCGGCGAGAACTGGTTAGAAGAAAAGTGCCACAACTGGCAGGCGGACACGCCGCTCCGCCGGGAGCGCGAACGGAGTGAGCGCGAGCGGTTTTTAGTGCAGATTTTTCTCAGGCCCGCGGCGAGTGAGCATAGCGAACGAGCGAGGACCCTGACAAAAAGGTGCGTGTGACGGGTGTCTGACGGATCCTTATATGTGTCCGCGCAGACGCCCGCGCATGGGATGGGAGACGTTCGGTGACGGAACGAACGGACCGACACACCGGCGGCCCTACGTGGGACGAGGGCTGTTCGTCGGTGGCATCGGGTTGCTGCTCGGCGCGACCGCGCTCGTGGTTTCGGTGAGTATTGCCGGGGCACTCGGTCTCGGGACCGCCGGGGCACGTGAGTTAGCCGGCGCGCTCGCGGGGATCGGACTGGCGGCCGCGCTCGTCGGAGCGCTTTCGATCGTACCAACCGATCGGGGAGCCTGGAACCGTGCGCTCGGCGGGGCCTGTCTCGCAGTACTCGGGGTCGGAGCCTTTCTCTGGGCGTATCCCGGCCGATGGTACGGCGACGGCGTGGACCTGACGCTCTCGGTGCTTGCGGTCTACGTTCTCGGGATCGCCGTCGTCGCGGCGTACCTCTTCGCGAGCGTCGTCGATCCCGCTCGGCGCGCCGAGCGCATGGGGACGCTCGTAGCGGCTATGCCGAGCGTCGGCGACCCGACCCCGACGGCCAGCACTGGAGCGGACACCGAGAGAACCGACGGAAGGGGAGCCGACGAGGACGACGGAGAGGCACTCTACGAGCAATCGAGCGATCCTGAGCCGTCGAACGGGAACGGGTCGGGGGCCGACAGGACGGTGGCGACCGAACCGGCCGCGCCGACGATCGACCGTATCGAACCGAGCGGCGGGGCGTTCTTGTGGGAAGACTCGGGCTTCCGTATCGAACCGATCGACCGACCCGGCTCGAACGGGGACCGTGCGCACGCCTCCGAACGCGAAGCGGAACGGACGCCGGTCGCGATCGCGAGCAACGGCGCGAACGGGAGCGAGACGTCAACCGCGGACGCCCGCTCCTCGGGCCCCGCGGAACCAACGGGGTCGGTAGACCCGATCGACTCGACGGACCCGATCGAAACGAGGGAGGCAGCCGAATCGGCGACCGAGTCGGTCGAGCCGACCGGAGCGACCGGGACGGGCGAACCGGAGGGGACGAGGGCAACCGAGGCCGAGAGCGGGTCCGACTCGGATGCGTCGATCGAACGCGCGGCCCCCTCGGCGGACGGCGGGGTCGACACGCTCCGATTCGGGCCGTCGGTCGATCGGTACTGTGGCAACTGTGGACACTTCCGATACGTCCGAACCGAAAACGGGCTCTCGCCGTACTGTGGGTATCACGAGGAGGTAATGGACGACATGGAGCCTTGTCTCGGCTGGACACCTAACTCCTGAGTCGCCGACCCGACCACCGTTGAGCCGACCGACGCTAACAGGAGGGAGGAAAAAGAGGCGAAGCGGAACGATCGGTTCCGGTATCCGATACCGTTATGGACCTCTCGAAGCAACTGGTCTATACGATAGATGTGGGTGGAGGTGTAAGACCCATGGGGAGTCTCGCCGATGCCTACGACCGGCAGGTCGGGGACGGTGACGGGCGGACGGGTCGCGGACGCAGCAGCGAAAGCGCCGATCGAACCGACGCGGACACCGATGGCCGACCGTACCTCGGAGTGGGGTCGCTCGCCGTTGCGACCGTGCTGCTCGGCGGGGCGGTCGTGCTCGCGACCTCGAACACCGCAGCGGCGGTCGCCAGCTTGTCCGCGGTCGCGGCCGCCGAACTCGCCCGCGTTCTCGCCGGTCTCGGTTTGCCCCTCGTCTTCGTCGGCGTACTGGCCATCGTGCCCTCGACCCGGCGAGCGAACGGGCTTGCACTTCTGGGAGTTCTCCTCGCGATCGGGGGACTCGCGGCTTTCCTCTGGGCGTATCCCGATCGCTGGCTGGGCGATGCGCTCGATCTCACGGTCCCGGTCACCTCGTTATACGTCGTTGGCCTCCTGCTCACCTTTCTGGCGCTCGTCTACGGGGTGCTCGGGGCCGGTCGCGAGAGGAGCGAGAACGAAGCCGGAACCGGGTCCGGACGACGGGGCGGCCGGACGTCGCTGCGCTGATCAGCGAAAAGACCGGTCCCGGAGGTTCGACCCTTCTCTCACAGTTCCGCGAGCGTTCGCTCGACCGACTCCCAGTGGCTTCCCTTCCAGAAGTACTGCCCACACTCGGTGCAGCGCCAGACGTTCTCGATGTCGGTGCCGGGTGCGTACGCCGGCGTACCCTCTCCTTCCTCGACGGCTTCGAGGGGAGCGTTGCACCGACCACAGCGCGTCGGTCGCTCGGCCATCGTCAGTTCGCATCCCGAAGCGTGGAGTTCGCGGAGCTGACCCCTGACATCCCGGGATTCGAGCAACAAGCTATCGCCCCCGGATCGGCGCTCGTCGCTTCCCTCCTTACTACCCTCACCGCTACCCGCGGCTCGTGCTCGCGCCGCTAGCTGGCGGTCGCGCGTGAGCAACGTTCGTTTCTCCCGCTCGGCTACGTCGAGCAGCCGGTCATCGACCTCGATGTCACGATCGAGCGCGTAGGCCGTGTCGTAGCCACACAGCCGACAGTACGTGACAAGCGAGCCGAGCATGGCGTCACACAGAAACGCCGTCTCGCGGAGCGTCCGGCTGCCGTCGCTATCCTTACGGTTGCTCTCACGACCGCTCATCCCTCGAGAAAGGTGACGAGATCCTCGCACGATCGAGCGTTGAGCACATTCTCAGGTTCGGCCCAGCCCCGGCGAGCGGTGTGGACGCCGTAGCGCAGTAGTTCGTAGTTCGCCGGTCGGTGGGCGTCGGTGTCGATCGCGATCGTCGCACCGGTCTCGATCGCGGCCTTCACCGCGCCGCCACGCAGGTCCAGCCGCCGGGGATTAGCGTTTACCTCCAGTGCCGTGTCGTGCTCGGCGGCGGCCTCAGCGACCGCCTCGATATCGAGATCCAGTCCCGACCGACGCCCGAGCTGTCTGCCGGTCGGATGGCCGACGATACCGACTGCGGGGTGGGCGATCGCTTCGCAGAGCCGGTCGGTGCCGTCGCCGTCGAGCCCGCTATGGGGCGAGGCGATCACGAGATCGAGGGCTTCGAGGACGTCCTCGCCGACCGAGAGCCCGCCCTCGGAATCGATGTTCGCCTCGACGCCGTGTAGCACCTCGATCCCGGAGGCTTCCTTGCGGGCCGCGTCGATCGCTTCGGACTGGTCGCGGAGTTCCCCGTCCGAGAGGCCACTGCCGCCGGGGACGCCGGGACCGCTCGCGTGGTCGGTCAGACAGACGTACTCGTGGCCGAAGGCCTCCGCAGCACCGACCATCTCGGCGATCGTATTCGAGCCATCCGACCAGTCGGAGTGAGTATGGAGGTCCCCGCGGACGTCGTCTTCGACCAGCAGGTTCGGCAGTTCGCCCGCGGCCGCGGCGGCGATCTCGCTTCGATCCTCGCGGAGTTCGGGTGGGATCGGCGGCAAGTCTACGGCCTCGTAGACGCTCGCGTCGGTCTCGCCGGCGACCCGCTCGCCGACGCGCTGCCCCGAATCGGGATCGGCGACGTCGCCGACGTCGAAGACGCCGTACTCGTTGATCTTGAGATCGCGGGCGATCGCACGATTGCGGAGGGCAACGTTGTGATCGCGGCTCCCGGTGAAGTACTGCAACGCCGCGCCGAACTCGGCGGGCGAGACGACACGGAGATCGATCCGCGTACCATTGGTCCGGACGCTCGCCTTCGCCTCGCCGGCCTCGATGACCGTGTCGGCCCGGTCCCACTCGCGGAAGGCATCGAGTACGGGCCCGGGATCGTCGCTCGCACAGAGGACGTCCAGATCGCCGATCGTCGGCCGCCACCGGCGTACCGACCCCGCGAGTTCGCGTCGTCCGATCTCTTCCAAGCCATCGAGATACTCCAGTAGATCCTCGCCGAGCGGTCGTATCTCGCCCAGCGGCGTCCGATCCTGGGCGCTGCGGGCGAAGTCGATCCCCGCGGCGATGTTTTCTTCGGTTTTCTCGCCAAAGCCCGAGAGGTCGCGGATCGCCCCGCTTTCGGCCGCCGCTTCGAGGTCGTCCAGGTCCTCGACGCCCAGTTCCCGATAGAGCGTGCCGACGGTCTTCGGGCCAACGCCCTCGACGCTCGTGAGCGCGGCCATCTCGACGGGGAGTTCCGCACGCAGTTCCGATAGCTCATCGATCGCGCCGGTTTCGACGTACTCGAGTATCTTCGCGGCGATAGCGTCGCCGATTCCCTCGATCTCGGTGACGGCCTCGATGCCCTCGCTCGCCAGGTTCTCGATCGGCTCGGGATGGCTTCTGAGGTTCTCGGCGGCCCGGCGGTACGACCGTGGCTTGTATTCGATGTCCTTCGCTTCGAGCAGGGCGGCGAACTCCTCGAAGCGCGCGGCGAGTTCCTCGTTACGGCTCACGAGCGATGCCTCCGGCCGCCGTCCTGGCCGAGGGCCTGTTTCAGAAAGGACATCCAGCGTTTCCGATCGGCGGCCTCACTGGCCTTGGCTTCGCCCGCGAGATCGGCCGGGCCCAGATCGTTCAGAGCGTGGAGCGCCCGATCGATGCCGACGATGCTCGCGGCTAAGGCCTCGCCCTCTTCGAGGGTCATCGCGTCGTCCTCGAGACGACTCCGGCGTTCGACCCGTTCCCGGCGGAGGTTGCGTTTCGCCTCCTCGACGGTCTCGCGTCGCTCGGGGGCGACGCCGTCTTTCTTTCTGGTCTCGAAGACGAACTCGCTGAGGTTCATCTCCCGACCCTGGACCGAGACGGTATCGGGAATCGTTGCGCCGACGGTCGCGCCCTCCCGCTCGACCCGCTCGATAAGCCCCTCGCGCTCGTACGGCTTCATACGTTTTCTGGGGACGCGGTCGCTTTCCCCTTTGTGGATCGGGAGCCGACGCTCGGGAGAACGGAATGGTTCGGCCGACGTACCGAACCCCAATCCATTTGAGCAATCGTCGTCTACCGGAACTAATGGCGAGGTGTGCCCTCTGTGGCAAGGACGAGAACATGCCCTATACCTGCCGACGGTGTGGCGACACCTACTGTGCGGAACACCGCTTGCCCGAGAGCCACGACTGCATCGGCCTGGATGACTGGGACGACCCGGATGGGGTCTTCGATAGCGGGTTCGACGACAGCGTCGATAATCCGGGCCACACCGGTGGGGAGTCTACCTTTACCCGGCTGAAACCCGACACGGGGACCGGCGGCCCGCTCGGCTACTTCCGCGGGAACATGACCTACGTCTTCCTCGGGTTGATGTTCATCACCTTCGGGTTGCAGTACATCCTCTTTCCGGTGCTCGGGTTCGTCCCTGGAACGGGGGTCTGGAACGGGCTCTTTACGCTCTCGCCGGCTAACCCGTTGTATGTCTGGACGTGGTTCGTTGCGATCTTCGCTCACAGTGGCCTCTTTCACATCTTCGCGAACGCGATCGTGCTGTATTTCTTCGGGCCGCTGGTCGAGCGGCGTGCCGGCACGGGGGCGTTTACCGCATTGTTCGTCCTCAGCGGGATCGCCGCCGGCTTCGCCCAGATTGGTATCGGGGCACTGCTCGGCAGCGCCGCCCCCGTTCTCGGGGCGAGCGGGGCGATCCTCGCGATCATGGGCGTACTCACCGTGTTGAACCCGGGCCTCCGGGTGTATCTGTACTTCCTGATCCCGGTGCCACTGTGGCTGCTCACCCTCGGCTTCGCGGGCTTTTCGGTGTTCATGATCGGGGTCGGCGGGGCCGGTGGCGGCGGGATCGCGAACTTCGCGCACCTGGCCGGTCTCGTGATCGGCCTGGCTTACGGCGAGCGACTCCGACGAAGCGGAGCCAACGCGCCCGAACAGCTCCAGTTCGGCGGCGGCCGCGGCGGAATGGGCGGTCCCGGCCGCGGTCGGTTCTGATCGTCTTCGACCGCAATGGAACCGAGATGCCCGGAGTTCGTCCCCGATCCGACCGACTCGCGCGAGCGAATGGAGGCGCTCCAGCGAGAAATCGCCGAGCGTGCGGTCTTCGTCGACGACTTCGGGTTCGATCCCCAGCAGGTATCGCTCCGGACCGACGAGTCGCTCTTCGGCGGGGACACTGCGGGAACCGCCGGCATCGGGTCCGGATCCGACCTCGAGCAGGGCGGCGACCGCGACGGGAGCACGCCGGGGGACCGACCGATCGTAGCGGGCGTCGATCAGGCCTTCCTCGATGACCGGGCGGTGAGCGCGATCGTCTGCCTGCGAGGCGAGGAGATAGTCGAGCGCGCGTACGCCGCCACGCCCCTCGAATTCCCCTACGTACCGGGCTTGCTCTCCTTCCGGGAGGGCGGCCCGATTCTCGCGGCCTTCGCCGAACTGGACTGTGAGCCCGATCTGGTCTGTTTCGACGGCAGCGGGCGTATCCATTTCCGGGAGGCCGGACTCGCGACTCATATCGGCCTCGCGCTCGGCGTGCCCGCGATCGGCGTCGCAAAGAGCCTGCTGTGTGGCACCCCACAGGAGAGCCTCGACGATCGTACGGTAGGTGCTCAGGTCGCGATCGAAGCCGGCGACGAGACCTCGGCACCGCCGGGAGCGGTGATCGGCTACGCCGTCCAGACGAAACAGTACGAGGGCGCGCGCTACGTCAACCCGCTCTACGTAAGTCCCGGCCACCGGGTGAGCGCGGGGACGGCCGCCGATCTCGTCCTCGCGCTCGCCGGCGAGTACAAACTTCCCGAACCGACCCGCCAGGCCGACGCCTACGCCGAAGAACTGAAAGAGGAGATCGAATGACTATCGATCCCGAGAGCTGCCTACCGCCCTCTCGACGGTTGTTTCGCCTCGCTCTCCCGGCGTAGGGCAAAGCGAGCACCGACGTAGAGCACCCCGAGGACGAGGCCGGTGACGGTCATGCCATAGAAGGCCATCCCGACCGGCGTCGGCTCGAATACCGTCAGTCCGAACACGCTGATCGATCCGAGCGCACGCAGCCCGATACCCCCGATGAAGTAACCGAAACCCCCGGCGAGCAGGACGCACCCGACGAACACGACTTCTATCACCCTCCGTCCGGAACGCGTCGGTTTCTCATCGTTCTCTCCATCGGTTCGTTCGTTCCCGCTCGATTCGGCCTCCGAGTCCGAGCCGTCTCGGTTGGTGCTTGCGGGATCGCTCCCTTGTCCGGTGTCGGATCCGTCCGGCTCGCCCGCGTCGGTCCCGTCGCTATCGTCCCTCCCGCGAGCGCCGGTCATCGCTCGGATCGCCCGGAGAGGGCGACCGTTCGATCGCGTTCGGTCGATTCCTCGGTCTCGATCGACGGCCGTTCGGCCTCGGACTGCCGGTTCGTAGCGGGCGTAGCGGATTCCTCGGCGTCGATCAGCGTCCCGTCGAGGGCGAGCAATGCGGCGACGGCGACCGGCGCGAGGAAGGCCAGTGCCAATCCGGCGGTGATAACCAGCACATCGGGCGGAAGCGACGAGACCCCGGCGGGACCGGACTGAAGGGCGAAGCCAGGAGGCGGAGTAACGGGTAGCATCACGGGTTCTCGGGCTTCGGGTCGGATTTCGGTTCCGGTCTCGACTCCGACCACAGCCCGACGATCACAGGCCGCCGGTCGCCGCGAGGTACTGGATACCGAACTGTACGGCGTTGTACGCGCCGTGGATCAGTGCCGGGACGACCAAGTTATCGGTGAGCTCATACGTCGCTCCGAGCACCAACGCGAGCGCGAAGACGACCCCGAGGTAAGCGAACTTGCCCGACCCCGCGAGCGAACCGTAGTGGACGAGCGCGAAAATCGCGCTGGCGAGTACGATCGCCCGCGTCGGATGCAGCGCTTCGGCGATGGTGCCCTGAACGAGTCCCCTGAACAGGAGTTCCTCGCCCGGGCCGACGAGCAGAAAGGACAGGGGCACCAGCAAGAGGAAGACGATCGGGTTTCCACTGGCCAACTCGACGATCTGATTCTGGGCCGACTGGATGCCGAGGGCGGTAAAGACTACCTGGGTAAGCGCGAGCAGTCCCAGCAGCGCAGCGAAGCCGCCGATGATCCACCCGACATCCCGCAGGGTCGGCACCCGGGCGCGAAGGAAAGCGAGTCCATTTCCCCGATAGCGGAGATACAGTAGTGCCGTCCCGCCGAAGGCGACCCCCTGTAGCAGGACAGTGCTGACGAGTACCTGCAGCGCCGGCGCGGAGAGCAGTGCGATCCCGAACAGCGCGAGGACGAGCGCGGTGAGAACGACCAAGAGGTTGCCGACGACGAACGCGAGTACGGCGACGCCGATGGCGAGAAGCACGGCACGGACGCCGCTCCGTGTTCGCCGATCGGCGGCGGGGGAGTCGGTAGCCATGAGCGAACTGTCCTAGTTCGGGGCTCCGACGGTTTAGCCGCTGCGGAAGCGGTGGCGACCGGCGTGATAGGGACGAGGGTGGTGAGAGTGAGGGGTGATCATCGGTCGTTGACGCGTCGAACCCCGAACCGATGGCGGTGTACCCTTCGGGTTTAACTAGGGCGGGATCGATTTCATCGGTATGTCGGCAACAGGAGCGAAGACGGTTCTCATCACCGGGTGTTCCTCGGGTATCGGCCGGGCGGGTGCGCGGGCCTTCCTCGAGGACGAGTGGCGAGTGTATGCGACCGCCCGCGACGAGAGCGATCTCGGCGGGCTGGTCGATGCGGGCTGTGAGACCGCGTCGCTCGATGTCACCGACGACGACGAAGTACGCCAGGTCGTCGAGCGCGTCGTCGAGGAGTCGGGGCGGCTCGATTGCCTGGTGAACAACGCCGGCTACGGCCAGTTCGGCCCGATCGAGGACGTGCCGATCGAACGGGTCCACGAGCAGTTCGACGTCAACGTCTATGGCCCCCACCGGCTCACCCGGGCCGTGCTGCCCCACATGCGCGATCGCGGGCGCGGGCGGATCATCAACCTCTCCAGTGCGGCCGGCCGGGTCGCAACCCCCGGGATGGGCGTCTATAGCGGCTCGAAGTTCGCGCTCGAAGGCATGACCGACGCGCTGCGCCCGGAGGTGGCCGAGTACGGCATCGACGTCGTGCTGATCGAACCGAGCCCAGCGGATACCTCCTTTGACGACCGCGTCGTTCACGAACTCGACGGATTGGAGCACTCCGGGGCGTACGACGCCTACTACGACCTCTACCAGGACGCCCGCTCGCTCGGTCCCGGGAGTCCCGTCGCTGTCGCGCCCCGCGTGGTCGCCGACTCGATTCTCACGGCGGCGAACGTCCCGAACCCGGGGTCCCGGTACCAGGTCGGCTCGATCGCGCGTGCCAGCGAGTTCGGCCGCTTCGTCCCCGACCGAATGCGTGATAAGGCCTACGAGGTCGGCTCGAACGTACTCCGCTGAGAGCTAAAGAGATTGGAATCCGGACGAACAGGCGATCGTTATCGTAAACGAAGACGACCGACAGGAGTGAGAATCTATTGATCTCGCAGATCCGTACATATTTACGCGGCAGCTTCGAAATAGAAGACATGGACGAACGCGACGACGCCGGAGTGCCGGCAAACGGACTACCGACGGCCGAGGCGATCGAGCGCGAGCGCACAGGGTGGGACGAGGACAAGACGGTACGGGAACGGCTCTACGAGACGGCTCTTACGGTACGCGAGCCGACGACCGTCGCGGAGATCGCCGACCGGACCGACTGTGCGACCGAATCCGCGCGCCGGCACCTACAGTGGTTCGCCGAGATCGGGACCGTCGAGCGGGTCGGAGACGGACAACCCGCACGCTACCGGCGCAACGAGGCGTACTTCGAGTGGAAGCGAGCGGACGGACTCCGACGAGAACTCTCGACGACCGACCTCGCCGACCGACTCGACGCGCTGTTCGACCGCGACCGGACCTATCAGGAACGGTATGGAGTTCCCGAGCCGAGTGACGTGAGCGCGTTCGACCACGCCGATCCGGGCGATCACGACGCCTTCGAGAGCGTCCTCACCGACGTCAACGATTGGTTGAGCGTCCGGGAGGAGGTTCGGATCACCGAACAGGCACGACGACTCGGACGCGATCGCCCCACACCGGCTTGAATGGCCGACGAGCGCGGGGCGATCGACGCCGCGATCCTCGAATCGATCGCCGGACGATACCGAACGGACGAACACGTTAAGCAGGTACGTCTGACGCTCGGCGACGTCGAAGGACGCCAGCGGTTGACGATCACGCTCGATCCCGACCGCTATCCCGACCACGTACTGAAAGCCCGTATCGAAGTACAGTGGTACAGAAACGACGGCTTCAACGCTTATTACGTCGAGACCCACGCCGAGGGAGGGACCTGGCAGTGCCGGTGGGATCGCCAGCGGAACCTACACAACGAGCGCGAGCACTTCCATCCGCCTCCCGACGCTACCGACGCGGTCGATACCGAGTACCCGGAGGATTACCGGGACGTGCTGTCGGCCGTTCGCATCGTGATCCGAAACCGGATCGCGGCGCTGTGGGAACGCCATCCGTGAACCGAGCCGAGAAAGTCGGTAGCAGTGGCCGTCGGTCCTCCTGATCGAGCGCACCACAGGGCAAGCCTCCCCAGGATTTTCCTATCGAGCGGCGGTACACCGGACTATGACCGACGCCGAGGAACTACTCGAACGCGTCGATGGTATCGTTCACGAGGACACCCAGCTACACGAGGCGGGCCTCGATCTCACGGTGGCAGAGGTCTACGACATCGATCGGCCCGGCGAGATCGACTTCGGCGGCGACGAACTAGAGGCCGCGGTGAGTTCCCCACACGAGACCAACCTCAGGGATCCCGACGACGACTACGCGTGGTGGGAACTCGGCGCGGGAACCTACCTGCTGGAGTACAACGAGGGGCTCGCGAGCGAGGAACCACTGGTCTGTCAGCCCCGGTCCGAGCTACTCGAACGCGGCGGGACACACCCGACGGTCTTCGTCCGGGAACTGAGCCCGATCCCGCTGTCGGTCCCACCGGCCGGCCTCGATCTGAAGGAAAACGCCCGGGTGTCGACACTACTGACGTCGGAGTAGCGGGGATGGAGCAACGGATAGGAGAGAGGGAGAGAAGGTCACACTGTCGAAGTACGTAGCGGTTCAGTCGTCGGCGAGGCGATCTTTCCACTCCTCGATCGTCTGCTCGCAGTCGCCGACGACCTCGGCAGGCACGCCGATGGCGGTACAATATGGGGGAACCGACTCCAGGACGACCGACCCGGCACCGACGTTCGCCTCGCGACCGACGACGATCGGCCCGAGCAGGGTGGCCCCGGCCCCGACGGTTACGCCGTCTTCGAGCGTTGGATGGCGTTTCTCCGGGACCATCGAATCCCCGCCGAGGGTCACCCCGTGATAGCACATGACATCGTCGCCGATCTCGGCGGTCTCGCCGATCACGACCCCGTTGCCGTGATCGATGAAGAAGCGCCGGCCGATCTCGGCTCCGGGATGGATCTCGACGCCGGTGAGAAAGCGCGCGAGATGGGAGAGCAGGCGTGCGGCGAGGAGAAACTCCCGCTTCCAAAGTGCGTGGGCGAGGCGGTAGCACCAGATCGCGTGCAAACCGGGATAGCAGGCAAGCACTTCCGGAATGCTTCTCGCTGCCGGGTCCTTCTCGAAGGCGACCGCGACGTCCTCGCGCACTCGATCGAACATCCATCCGGAGTTGGCTATCGTCGCTTAAAGCCCTGCCGCCGGGACCGAAACCCCGACGAGGTCGGACGGATTCAGTGCTTCACGAACGCGCTTTTCAGCGTAGGAAGCATACCGGAGGCATGAGCCAGACAGCGGCCGACGAGGAAGTGATCATGTTCTCCGATTACGTCTGTCCGTTCTGTTACCTGGGGAAAGCCTCCCTCGATCAGTACCAGGACGAACGCGAGGAGCCGATCGACGTCGAGTGGCATCCCTTCGACCTCCGGGGGTACAAGCGCGGTCCCGACGGCGAGGTCAGCAATGACGTCGAGGACGGCAAGGACGAGGATTACTTCGCCCAGGTCCGGGAGAACGTCGAACGCCTCAAAGAGGAGTACAACGTCGAGATGGAGCTGGATTACTCGATGGACGTCGACTCCTGGAACGCCCAGCAGGCCTCGCTATACGTACGCCGCGAGTACCCCGAGGAGTTCGCGGAGTTCCACGACGCGGTCTACGAGGCCCTCTGGACCGACGGCGAGGACATCGGCGATCCCGACGTCTTAGCGGCGGTCGCCGCCGAGTGTGGCATCGATCACGACGGCGTACGGGAAGCTACTGAGGACCCGGCGCTCGAAGCCGAGTTAGAGGAGCGCTTCGAGTCCGCCCAGGAAGCGGGCGTGACGGGTGTGCCGACCTTCGCATACGACGGCCACGGCGCTCGCGGGGCCGTCCCGCCGAACCAGCTCCGACGGCTCATCGAGGATCCGGGGAACTGATCGAAGCGAGCGCGTAGCCGAACACCGCCGACGCAACCGACCGCGAGGCCTCGATCCGGTCGTTCGTTTCCTTCTACTCCGTGTAGGTCCGGAGACGAGCGATCCGTTCGTCCTCGATAGCGTGGACGTCGACGAAGGCAAAGAGGGTCTCGCCATCGCGGCGAAGTCGGCCTTGGATCGCGACGCTGCTCCCGTTCCGGTAGCAGCTGTCGATCTCGTGTGTGGTCGCCGTCAGCGGACGTTCCTCACGCATGAACCGGACGAACTCATCGGGCCCCTCGATACCCCTGTCGGGCCGATCGTGGAGGAAGTCAGTCCCGAGCAGGGTCCGGAGCTTTTCGTATCGACCGTCGTCGATGGCTTCGTAGTAGGCCCGGGCGACGGTTTCGGGGTCGCTCATAGCCCCGACGACGAACCCATCTCACATAATCCCCGGTCCCCGTCAGCGGGGAGGTCTTTTTATCGGGCCGCACCTACCGACGGTAGTGCAGCTACACGCCCGGTACGAGGGCGACGACGACCCCGAGAAGTGTACCGCACGGAAGCTCGCCCGCTTCGACTTGCTCGCGCTTCACCACTCCGCGCGGGCGGTGCCCGCCGGTCTCGTGCTCGATCCCCACGCCGAGCGCGCCCTCTCGCCCGCCGACGACCCCGAGACGCTGATCGCACTCGATTGCTCCTGGGAGACCGCCAGCCGGGAAGCCTTCGATCTCGAGGGCCCTCACCGCGCGCTGCCCTTTCTCGTGGCGGCGAATCCGGTGAATTACGGACATCCATTCGAGCTGACGACCGCCGAAGCCCTGGCCGGAGCGGTGTATATCCTGGGCGAGCGCGAACGCGCCCGCGAGCTCTGCTCGAAGTTCCGGTGGGGACATACCTTCCTCGAACTCAACGCCGAGCCCCTCGAACGGTACGCTCAGTGTGCCGATTCGATGGAAGTGGTTGCCGTCCAGAACGAGTACCTCGATGCGGACAGGGACGACGGCGATGAGGGTGGAGTCGACAGCGCTGCCACGGGAACCGAAGCGGCCGTGGACGAGCGAACCCGGTAGGACGACGGCAACGGGATGACTGTCTCCTGAGCAGCAGGGCGACCGATCGGTTCTACGCCGACCCGAAACCCATTACCCGCTCGGCCGATGGGTAAGGGATATGGCCCGATTCAAGAAAGCCGAAGACCGCATCCTCCAGAAGACGATCTGCATGCGCTGTAACGCTCGCAACCCTACGCGGGCCGATAGCTGCCGGAAGTGTGGCTATAAGAACCTGCGTACGAAAGCCAGGGAATCCAGAAGCGCCTGATCAACGCCACTAGCCAGCTACGAACCCAACGACGTTCGCCTCATCAGTCGTGTTCTAGTCAGTCCGAACTACGCCCGACTCAGTTGTAGGATTTTTTCTCGAGGATAACTACTTCTCGAAGGTAGAAAGTCCCCTATCGCGGTCCTGGTGGAATCACAAAGGGCGAGTGGTCTAAACGAAGCACGGCCCGATAAGCACCGGAGCGACCGAAGGGAGCGAGGAGCGCAGTCGTGGTCATGCGAGTTTAGATCGCGAGGGCTTTGTTGTATAGTGGTTCTTCGGCTAGAGAACGTGAACGAACCGCTACACGCTTAGTCGAGGAAGTCCGGCGTGGTACGCTTCTCATCGCGCTCGTCTTCGAGATGGGCTTGGAATTCCCCGAGTTCGACGTCACCCGCCTCGCGCTCGGCGCGATCCCGAACCGAGACGGTCCCTGTCTCTTCCTCGTCGTCGCCGAGGAGCAGCATGTAAGGCACCCGGTCGTCGTGGCCCTGCCTGATCTTCCGCCCGACCGTCCAGGAGCGGCGCTCGACCTCGACCCGGAAGCCGCTTGCCTCCAACTGAGCTGCGGCCTCGTCTGCATACCCGATGTTACCGTCCGCGACCGGCAGTATTCTGACCTGCTCGGGCGCGAGCCACAGCGGGAACTTGCCGTCGAAGTGCTCGATGAGAACCATCAGGAATCGCTCGTAGCTGCCATAGAGCGCCCGATGGATCATCACCGGGCGGTGGCTCTCGTTGTCCTTGCCGGTGTACTCGAGATCGAGGCGCTCAGGCATATTGAAATCGAGCTGTATCGTCGGGCCGTCCCACTCCCGGCCGAGCGCGTCCTCGAACCCGAAGTCGATCTTCGGGCCGTAAAAGGCCCCGTCGCCCGCTTCGATCTCGTAGTCGATCCCCTGAGCTTCGAGCACGGATCGCAGTTGTGACTCGGCGTTCTCCCAGATCGCCTCGCTGCCGACGCTCTCGTCAGGTCGGGTGGCGAGTGCGACCTCGTAGTCGAGGTCGAAGGTCCCCAGCACCGCGAAGATCATCTCCATGATGCCCGCTACCTCCACGTCGATCTGGTCGGGTCTGAGGAAGAGATGGCCGTCGTCGATCGTAAATGCCCACACTCGGGAGAGGCCCGATAGCTCTCCTCGTTGTTCCTTCCGGTAGACCTTCCCGTTCTCGGAGTAGCGTACGGGGAGTTCGCGGTAGCTCCAGGCGCTCTCGTCGAAGATCGTCGCGTGACCGGGGCAGTTCATCGGCTTGAGGCCGAACTCGTCGTCGCCGACTTCGAAGACGAACATGTCGTCCCGGTAGTTCTCGTAGTGGCCGCTTTTCTTCCAGAGTTCGGTCCGGAAGGCATGGGGCGTCTCGACGATGTCGTACCCGCGTTCGGCGTTGAGGCTATCGACGTAGTCCTCTAGTTGTTGCAGTACTGCCTTCCCGTTCGGGTGATAGAGCGGGAGCCCGGGACCGGTGATTTCGGAAATCGAGAAGAGATCCATCTCCTGGCCGATACGGCGGTGGTCGCGTTCCTTTGCTTCTTGGCGGCGTTCGAGGTACTCCTCTAGTTCGCCCTCGCTCTCGAAGGCAGTTCCATACACTCGTGTGAGGCTGTCGTTGTCCTCCTCGCCACGCCAGTATGCCGCCGACGTTTCGAGCAGTGCGAACCCGCCGATCTCGCCGGTCGAGGAAACGTGAGGGCCCCGACAGAGGTCCTCGAATTCGCCTTGCTCGTAGAACCACACTGACTCGGCGCCGGCCGCTTCGGTCTCCAGGATATCGAGCTTGTAGGGGTTGTCCTCGTTCTCGTATTTCTCGATCGCCTCCTCGTGCGATACCTCGGAGCGCTCGATAGCCAGGTCCTCCTCGACGATCGCCTCCGCTTCGGCTTCGATTTCGGCCAGGTCGTCGCTATCGAGATCGACGTTCGCGATATCGTAGTAGAAGCCCTCCTCGGTCGGCGGCCCGATCGCGAGTTTCGCTTCGGGACAGCGGCGTTCGAGCGCTTGGGCGAAGACGTGGGCGGCCGAATGGCGAAGTACTCGCAGGTACTCCTCGGACTCGTCGGTGATGATCTCGATCTCGCTATCGGAGTCGATCGGCGCGGCCTTATCCACCAGACCGCCGTCGAGCACCCCTGCGACGGTGTCCTCGCCCAGACCGGGCCCGATCCCGTAGGCTACTTCCTCGACCGTTGTACCTCGCTCGACGTCCATCGTCGAGCCGTCGGGCAGCGTGACGACGATCTCGCCCGTCGCCGTTGCGTCGCTCATACGCGCCATAGCGACACGCGCGGAATAAGCCTATTGTGACGGCCGGGTCGATCCCTCATGATTCCCCTCTCGCTCCCGGCGGTGATGGGAACTTCCCCTCCTCGCTATTGCGTCGGCCACCCCCCTACAGCGCCTCGAAGCCTCCCTTCAGGTCCGCGACCAGGTCCTCGGGGTTTTCGATGCCGACCGGGATGCGGAGCAGCGAGTCGGTGATCCCGGCGGCCCGCCGTTCGGCCTCGGGGACGTAGGACGCCGACATGCTCACGGGGTGCTCGATCAGCGATTCGACGCTGCCGAGGCTGACTGCCACGCTGAAGAGCTTCAGTTCGCCGAGCAGCGTTCGAGCTTCTTCGACACCGCCGTCGATCTCGAAGGACACCACCCCACCGAACCCGTCCATCTGTCGGGCGGCGAGGTCGTGCTGGGGGTGGCTCTCCAGCCCGGGATAGTTCACCCTCTGCACCCGCGGTTCGTCCTGGAGGTACGACGCGATTCTCCGGGCGTTCCGTTCGTGCTGGGCCATCCGCACCGGGAGGGTCTTGATACCCCGAAGCGTGAGGTAACAATCGAAGGGCGCGAGCATCGCGCCGACGCCGTAGGTCTGGACGAACTCCACTCCCTCGGCCAGCGCGTCGTCGCTGGTCAGGACTGCACCGCCGACCGAATCGCTGTGCCCATTGAGGAACTTGGTGGTACTATAGACCACCGCGTCGGCACCGAGGGCGAGTGGCTGTTGACAGGAGGGGCTCGCGAAGGTGTTGTCGACCGCCAGCAACGTCTCACCGTCCTCGGCGAGGCGGGCGAGCGCTTCGATGTCACACAGTTTCAACAGGGGGTTCGTCGGGGTTTCCATCCAGAGCAGTGCCGTCTCGGGGATCATCGCGTCGGCCACGATCCCGGGATCGGTCGCGTCGACGTACTCGATTTCGATCCCGAACCCCGAAAGCAGGTCGTCGAACAGGACCCTGGTGCCCCCATACAGCGAGTCGAACGCGAGGACGTGATCGCCCGGTTCCAGGGTAGCGAGACAGAAACAGGTAATCGCCGCGGTCCCCGAGGCGAAGGCCATCCCGCGATCGGCGTCCTCTAGCGCGGCGAGGCGGTCTTCGAGCGCGTCCCGGGTCGGGTTACCCAGCCGGGAGTAGCTATAGCCGGCCGTCGGGTCCTCGATCCGGCCGGCGGCAAAGGTCGAGGCGAGGTGGATCGGGCTCACGACGTCGCCCGCCCCGCCGACCTCAGCAGTCGGCTCCCCGCCGCCACGGATGGCCCGCGTCTCGAACCCGAGGGAACCGTTCCTCCCGTCTCCCTCCTCCGCGTCGTGATCTGCCATACCTCGAATCGAGGTCGCGGAGTGGATAGCCCTACTGGCGCGCGTCCCGTTCACCGGTCCCTTGGTAACCGGCTCCCGGCTTGGTCGCGACCGAAACGCCCCGTCAGTTCTCGCCGTTGAGTTCGAACTGCTCGTGTTCGGAAACGGTATTGAGCACGACGCTGGTGTTCGATTCCTTGATGTCGGCGTCGGCGAGCAGGTTCTTGATTCCCTCGTTCATGTCGTCGGTATCCCTGAACTTCCCGATCGCGATGACGTCGTGATCGCCGGTTACTTCATAGACCGAGATCATCTGTTCCTGTTCGCGCAGGCGGTCGGTGATCTCGGGCAGGGCCCCGCCTTCGACGTTCAACCTGATCACGGCGGTCACGTCGTACCCCAGCCGGTCGTAATCGACCGCCGGCGAGTAGCCGGAGATCACGCCTTCTTCCTCCAAGTCCGTGAGGTGATTCGAAACCGTCGTCACCGACACGCCCAACTCCTCGGCGAGGCTGCGCAGGCTCGCCCGGCCGTTGCCCAACAGGGCGTTGATCAGTTCCGTATCGAGGTTTTCGTACGTCACGACAGCCACTCCCCGCCCCGGGAATTAGAACTTTACGAACATCCACTTTCAACTCCGATCGGAGGTATTGCACACATCAGTAGCGTTTTAGTACCTCGGGTCTTCACCTCTCTCGTCGAAGCAACATGGCAAGCGACCACATTACCGACGGCGGTATCTCCGAGGACGCACAGCAGGTCATCGATCGGGTCGAGGAGGAACAAGTCGATTTCATTCGCCTCCAGTTCACCGACGTCTTGGGGACTGTAAAGAACGTCTCGATCCCGGCGGGCCAGATCGAGAAGGCCTTCGACGAGGGGATCTACTTCGATGGTTCCTCGATCGAGGGCTTCGTCCGCATCCAGGAATCGGATATGCGCCTCACGCCCGACCCCACGACCTTCGCGATCCTCCCCTGGCGGCGCCACGAGGACAGCGCCTCCGCGCGGCTGATCTGTGACGTGATCGATACCTCGATGGGCGAACCCTTCGAGGGCGACCCCCGCTACGTGCTCCGGGAGGCGCTCTCGCGGGCGGCCGATATGGGCTACGACGTCAACGTCGCGCCCGAACCGGAGTTCTTCCTCTTCGAGGAGGACGAGAACGGCCGGGCGACGACCCGGACCAACGACGCCGGGGGCTACTTCGATCTCGCGCCCAAGGACCTGGCGAGCGACGTTCGCCGCGACATCATCTACGGCTTGGAGAGTATGGGCTTCGAGATCGAGGCGAGCCACCACGAGGTCGCCCAGGGCCAACACGAGATCAACTTCGAGTACGACGACGCGCTCACGACCGCCGATAACGTCGCGACCTTTCGGACCGTAGTCCGGGCGATCGCGGCCGAACACGACCTGCACGCGACGTTCATGCCCAAACCGATCGCTCGGATCAATGGCTCGGGGATGCACACCCACGTCTCGCTGTTCACCCCCGAGGGCGAGAACGCCTTCCACGACGCCGACGACGAGTTCGACCTCTCGGCGACCGCCGAACAGTTCCTCGCGGGCGTGCTCGAACACGCGCCCGCGATCACGGCGATCTGTAACCCGACGGTCAATAGCTACAAGCGTCTCGTCCCCGGCTACGAGGCACCCGTCTTCCGGGCGTGGTCCGACCGCAATCGCTCGGCGCTCATCAGAAAGCCCGCTGCCCGCGTCCCGACGGCCTCCCGGATCGAACTGCGCTCGCCCGATCCCTCCTGTAACCCCTATCTCGCCTTCGCGGCGATCGTCCACGCGGGACTGGACGGCATCGATCGGGAACTCGTCGCCCCGGACCCGGTGCGTGAGAACATCTATGACTTCGACGAGGAACGGCGGGAGGAGTACGGCATCGAGACCCTCCCCGGGAACCTCGGCGAGTCCATCGACGCCCTGGAAGCCGACGAGGTCATCGGGACGGCCTTGGGCGAGCACGTCTACGAGAACTTCATCGAGGCCAAATCCCAGGAGTACGAGGACTACCGCGTCGACGTCTCCCAGTGGGAACTCGATCGCTACCTCGAGACGTTCTGATCGGCCTCGCTCCCGCCGGCGGAGCCCAGGACCGCTGCCCCGATACTCGCGATTCGGGGGGCTGCGATCGCCGCCGCGCCCACCGCGACGCTCGCGAGGAACTCCCCGGGGAGAGGCAGATCGAACGCGTAGATCAGTGCTCCGGGGCCCCCGGCGACGAGCGCTCCGGTCAGGAGGGTTCCGAGGCGTTCGCGTCCGGACTTCGGTCGGCAAGCCTCATCGAGGAGCAGCCAGCTACCCATCGCCCCGACGCTCACGCCGAGTAAGGCAACAGCGTCCCGCGGCGCGTCGCCGATCGCGACGATCACGGCGAAAACGCCCAGAAACACGGCGAGCGCGAACGCCCGCGTCGTGTCGGCCCCACGTGTGAGGGAGATCACGGTCGCGAGGAAGGCGATTCCAACTACTATCCCGACGAGTACGTCCACGAGGTAGTGTACCCCCACCACCACGCGCGAGAGGCTCACGAGCCCGACGAGGAGACCGGCACCGACCGCCCGCCCGCGTCGAGTCCCGACGTCGGAAACGAGTGCGAGTCCGCCGTAGACGACCGTCGAACCGATGGCGTGGCCGCTCGGGAACCCATAGCCCGACGCGCTCGCCGCGCTCTCGACGAACGCCCGCAGGACGTCGGCAGCGGGGAGGCTTCCGAACGCCTCGGGGGCGAGCACCCCTATCGACGGGCGCGGCAGGGCAAAGAACGTCTTGAGGCCGGCGGTGAGCGAGAGCGCACCCAATGCACACCCGAACACGAACGCCCCCCGGCGGCGATCGAGCTCCCGGCCCTCGCCGACCGGCGCGCCCAGCCAGTACGCGCTAAGCGAGATCGCGAGCAGAGTCACGGCATCGCCCGCGAGCGTCACGAGCGCGGCGAGAGCCAGTATTGGCTCCGTCAGGACAGCACGGATCGCCTCGCTGAGGCCGACCGAACGGGACATGACCCTGCTACCGATCACCGCCGGCATCACCTTCGGGTTTCGGTTCGAAGCGCAAGCGCGCTTGCGGGACGAGTGTGACGAGGGAACGAGTGCCACCAACCCGGGGGGAGAGGCGAGGCCGAAGCCGGGATCGGGGCCGGGGTCGGCTTAGGAGCGCCGCGACTGGACGATGTCGATCAGTTTCTTCGAACTGGTGGCCGTGCTGATGCCAAACCCGACTATCACCATCAGCACGTACAAGCCGAGCGTCGAGAGGAAGGCGACGAGGATCGCGAATACGGCCAACCACCCGGTAAGGGAGTTGCCAAAGGCGATCGCGACCGTCATCGCGGTGCCATAGAGCAAGACGAGATAGGGCCCCCAGCCGCGGGCCTTGCTCGACCGGACGCGACTGTCGACGTAGTCCTGTAGATCGCCCTCCAAGTCCTCCCGGTCGACGACCCGGTCCTCGACTTCCATCTCGAAGGCGTCGAGTTCCGTCCGCAGGCGCTCGATCTCGCGCTGGAGGGCGTATTCCTCCTCTAAGGTGTACTCGCTGCCGGTCGGGCCGGTCGCAGCCGCGGCTTCGGGCCGGTCCGGGTCCGCGGTTTCGGTCCGGGTATCGGTATCGGTTGCGGCGGCGGGTTCGTTCCGAGCGCTCGTCCGTTCGCCGGGTTCGCGCGATCGCTCGGCCTCGCGCTCGACGCCGCCATCGGTCATCAGCTTCCGATCTTCCTCGGCCCCGCCGTCGGTCGCCGCCCGGTCACGATCGCGGTCGGGGTCGTACTCGGAGCCGTCCTCCGGGTCGTCGTCGGCCTCGCGCTCGTCGATGATCGACTGGGTGCGCTCTTTCACACGCCTGCGGAATACCCCCTCTTCCGTATCCGTTTCGCCTGCGCGCTCCTCGCTCCCCTCGCTTCCGTCGCCCGTCTCTTCATCGTCGTCCGCGCCGCTCTCTAAGCTCTCGCCGTCGGTTCGATCGGCGAGCACGGCGTTGATCGCGACACCGATCAGAAGCACCATCCCGCCGAAATACAGGAACGTAAGCACGAGCAACGCCGCGCCGATCACGCCGTAGGCCGAGCCGCCGCTCTGTGCGGCATAGATCCGAAAGCCCGTCTGGAGCACCGTCCAGCCGACCGCCGCGAAGACCGCGCCGGGAATCGCTTCCCTGAGGGTGACGTCGCCGGTCGGCAGGAAGTAATACAGCGGATAGAAAGCCAGTGCGAGCCCGACGATCGAGACGAACCCCGCGAGGTAGCCGATGATCCCCTGGAGGAAACCGAGGCCGACCTGATCGAGAACGCCCGCCGATTGCTGGATAAAGGACACCACCGCGCCGATGACGATCGTGACGATAACGGCGAGGACGATCCCCAGCAGCGTGACCAGCGCGTTGGTTACCTGATCGACGATCCCGTCGGGTCCCGAGGTGCCATAGACCTTCGAGAAGGCGATGTCCATCCCACGGAAGATCTTGATTGCACTCCAGAGGAGAAATACGAGGCCGATCCCGATCGACGCGCCCGCCGCACCGTCGCTGGTGAGCGTCTGGGTGATGATATCCGCGACGCTCGGCGGAAGCGAACCGCCCGCGGCATTGATGATCCGGTCCGCTAACCCCTGGCCCCCGACGAGCGTGGCGATCGAGATCGCTAGTAGTAGCAGCGGGATCAACGAGACGAACGAGTAGTACGCCAGACTCGCCGCGAGGAAGGTGATCCGTTTCTCCTGGATCTCGGTGACGAGCGCGCGGAGGGTGCCAACAGGACCACGATCGGCGGTGCTCATAACCTACCGTTCACGCGACGCTTATATATAACCTTAGTCGAACTCCCGTCTGGGCGACGTTCATACGTACTCAAGCGAGGAAAGGTCCCCGTCGGTGACGACGTGATCGGCGAGCACGGCGTTCAACACGGCACCGATCAGGAGCACGAGCCCGCCGATATAGAGCCAGGCCAGTAGTAGCAGGAACGCACCGGCTGCGCCGTAGAGTTCCCCGGCCCCGGCCGTCCGCGCGTAGAAGGCATAGACGACCTGGAGTACCGTCCACCCGGCGGCGGTAAAGACGGTTCCGGGGAGCGCTTGTGCAAGCGAGACGTCGGCGTCGGGAAAGAGATAGAACATCGGGAAGAACACCCCCGAGAGCACGATCAACAGAACGACCGGCCCTAACAGCCCCCAGACGCGCTGCTGTAACACGATCGAGAAGGCAACGCTGAGCCCGAGCATCGCGACCATCGCGCCGAGGACGACGAAGAAAACCAGCAGGGCATCGGTCAGGTCCCCGAGCAGCAACGAGTCCTGGTGGTCGCCGTAGACCTGCCCGAACGCGTCGTCGAGCGCCCGGAACAGGAGCAGTGTCCCCCAAAGCAGGACGACGACGCCGATGACCGTCACGCTCTCGCGATCGGTCGCGTTGGTGACGACCTCGATCCGCCCGTCCTGAAGCGCCGAGAGGCCGATCACGACGAGCAACAGGAGGGGAACGAGCGAGACGAACGCGAAGTACGCGAGGCTCGCGGCCATGAGCATCAGTCGTTTCTCGTGGACGATCGCGACGACCGCCCGCACGACGGCCCCGGCCGCCCGCACCTTCCGCCACGCCCTCGCTCTCGCCGGTGACACGGACGACCTTCGACGGGGAAGCACCTAAGCGCTCGCACGGAGCTTCGATACTCCACTGCCTTCTCGCCCTCCTTCCCATCTCCCTTCGGTCCCTTCGTTACCGTCTCGTCCCGTCCCCGGTGGCTCACTCCTCGATATCGCCGACTGTTCGGTCGGCGTCGGTGTACCGGGCGAGGCGATCGGCGAGGTCTTCGGGGAGCCACTCGGCGTCGGGATCGACGTGGCCGGCGAGCACGGCGTTGATCGCAGCACCCACCAGTACCGCCAGTCCCGCCACGTAGAGCCAGGTGAGTACGAGCAGGACGCCCCCGGCGACGCCGTAGAGCTGGACGCTCTCGGACAGCGTGGCATAAAAACGGAAGAACGCAGCCGAGATCGTCCATATCGCGGCCACAAAGAGCGTCCCCGGAAGCCCCTCGGCGAGCGGGACGTCGACCTCGGGCAGAAGGACGAACGTCGGCAGAAAGACGGCGGCAAGGGTCACGAGCAGGAATATCGGGCCGACGATACGGATCGCCGACCGATCGGGGGCGAGAAACACTACCCCGACGCCGAGCCCGAGCATCGCCGCCATCGCGACCCCGACCGTCAGTAGCAGCAAAAGCGAGTCGAGCACTCGCCCGACGAGCGAAACGTGCTCGCGCGTATCGTAGACGGCGGCGAACGCGCCGTCGAGCGCCCCGAACAGCCGAAAGGCGCTCCAGGCGAGGATCGCGCCGCCGATGACCGCCGCCCGGAGCTGCCCGCCGGTATTCCCGAGTACGGTTCGTGGAACCCGTGTTCCCGGCGGTAGGAGATCCGCCCGTCCTGAAGCGCCGAGAGGCCGATCACGACGAGCAACAGGAGGGGAACGAGCGAGACGAACGCGAAGTACGCGAGGCTCGCGGCCATGAGCGTGAGCTGTGCCTCCCGCGCCACCGCGAGCACCGTCCGACAGACCGGGACGACGCCCTCGGCCCACGCGGTGATCCGTTCGCGCACCCGCATGTGCCGTGCTTTCGACGGCCGCCTCTTGTGTGTGCCGACCGCCGATTCGGTCCGTTCCTTCCTCGGCGGTCGACCCAGTGGGTCGGCGAACTAGTCTTCGGGGGCGGTCGCCGCCTCGATCTCGCCGACGTCGGCGGTCGTCTTCAGCGTCGTCCCGCCGTAGTGAGTCCGGGAAGCCTCGTAGCCGGCCGCGCGCAACTCCTCCAGGAACTCGTCCATCGCGCTCGCCGACCGGCCCCACCGCTTCGCGAGTCGGTGCTGGTCGTAGTGGGTGGGCGTATCGAGTTCGCCTTCGAGCCTGTCGAGCAGCTTCCGTGCGCGCTTCGCCGTGCCCATCCCCTCG
>PXRA01000070.1:0-2888 GCA_003021725.1 Halobacteriales archaeon QH_8_64_26 | reverse complement strand
GGCGATCAATCCTCGTTCGCTGCGCCGGAAGAGACAGTCCGGACACCAGTGGACGTAGCCCAGCCCTTCGAGGACCGCGTTCGCTTCGCTCGCACCCTCGGTCAGCTCGAGGTAGACCCGGACGTAATGGCGGGTCGCATGCGAGAGGATCGGCCGAGCGGCCCGATCGTAGCGGGCGGCCGTCCGACAGAGCGCCGAGAGCAACACTCGAAGCCCCATCTCGGGGTGGAACTCGGTGTTGACCGGCACGCAGCTATATTTCCTGATCCCGCTCCGGAGGTGAGCGCCACACAGCGGCGCGGTGTCGGTCGCGGTGACACAGAGCAGCCGGCGAGTCCCCTGGACGGCGCTCTCGGCGAAGGGCATCGGCGTGCCGAAGGGATCGACGTCGACGACGTCGAAGCGTTCCTCTCTCAGGAGTTGGGTCGCGTCCCGGTTCGTCACTTCCCCTCTTAAATCGTTGTGCGCGAGGTTCTTCCGACAGAGAGCCGTGGCCTCCGGATCGCGGTCACAGAGCGTGGCGTTCCAGCCCTCACCAGCCCCGCGTACCCCCCTGATCCCGCTGGCGGCGGTCGCGTCGAGATAAGTCGGTGTCCGTTTTCCGTCCTGGCTTTCTCCTCCCTGGATTCGGCTCTTACCCGCCTCTCTTCCAGCCAGTCGATCGCGATACGCTCGGAGCACCGCGACCGTGAGGTCGCGATTGAGTTCCTGTTCGGGGTTATAAAAGACCGTCTCGCCCCGTCCCTCCGAGGCGCCGTCGCGGGCGTCGGGGATGCGTATCTCGACCGTGCCTTCGCGGACCCGCATGGCGTTCCCTCGCTAACCGACGCGCAAAAGCGGCACGTTCGCGGCCGGGCGCTCGCGTCGGTCGAGTCGAGCGCTCACCCCTGCTTACGTCGCACTCGTCGCACCTGTGTCCCGTATCGAACCTGTTTTGACCGACCCGCCTGAAGCCGAGGCAGTGACCTCGATCGAAGGGTGGCAGGCCACCCTCGAAGCGGAAGGCCGCCTCGCCCCGGAGGCCGCACGCACCATTGTCTCCCTGCACGGCGATCGCGGCGCGCGTGCCATCGAGGCCGTCTCCGAGGAGCGGGTCAAGGAGTACCTGGATTTCACCGTCGTGGTCGGCCACTCCGAGGAACACGTCGTCGAGAACGGCAGGTGTACCTGCAAGGACAGCGAGTACAACCTGGATCGCGAGGACCCCACCCAGCGCTGCTGGCACGTCCTTGCCGTCGAGATCGCCCGCCGGATCGGCCGCGTCGATCACCACGACATGTGGTATTCGGACGTCCGGGAGTTCCTCTGAGCCGCCGCGGTGGTTCGTCCCGTCCTCCCCGGCCACCGCTTACTACTCGCGATCACCCCTCGCCTGCTTTCGCTTACCGACCCCTCCGGGCGAAGATGCGGCCGAGAGAGCGTCCGAAAGAACCCGAAAGAGTGATGATCGCTACTCTCACAGGGAAGGAGGAATGGATCGTTCGCAACTGCTCGGGCTCGCCTTTCTCGTCATGGGGTTGGGCCACGGCGGCGTCGCGGCCCGATCGGTTCTCGCCTCCGGAACGTCGGTTATCGGGCTGGGATACCTGCTCGCGAGCGCCACGATCGTCGCGCTCGCGCTCGTCTCGATCTATCGCCCTGCCTGGATCGACAACGAGGAGTTGGCTCGCCAGAGCGTGACGCGAACCGACCTTCAACTCGTCGCGGTAACCGTCGTTGCCCTGTCGGCGAGCGTAGTCGTCGGCTACAGTTTCACCGGCTGGCTGCCCTGATCGCCGTTCACTCGATCGCTCTCGGCTCTCGCGTACCTGTACTCGCCACAGTACTTTAGAGCTGTAACACGAGCGGGACCGCATGGACCGGATCGAGTGCTCAGTATCGGTATCGTCCTGTCCCTCGGGATCGCGATCGTCAGCGCCGGCCTGAGCACGCTCTTCGCTCCCAGGGGAACACTGGCGGGATCTATACGACTCGTGGCGCTGCTAGGTGGACTGGCGCTCGTCGGTTACGTGATCGACGCGGCGCATTATCGAGTTCGCAGCGATCGGGCGTCGGCTACATCGCGGGCGGTGCACCGATCGTGCTCTCGGGCGCTGCTATCTCCAGTGCTGGGGATCTCGACTCCTTCGGGACGCTCTCGTTCGTTCTCGGCGTTTCGCTGTTTCTATCCGGCGCTGCGATCGTCTTCGATCGTGAACCCGCGTCGCTCGTCCGCTTGGAAACCGGTCGGTCGGCCCGAAATCACCGCTTCGCTACCTGCTGATCGTTCCACAGCCCGCCGCTCACTCCGCACAGATCGCGACGAAGTTCCGGAGGATCTTCAGCCCGGTCTCGCCGGATTTCTCGGGGTGGAACTGCGTACCGAAAACGGTTCCCTCGGGGTTCGCGATCACGCTCGCGAATTCGGTGCCGTAGTCGGTCGTCGCGACCACCGCTTCGTCCTCTTCGGGTACCGCGTAGTAGGAGTGGACGAAGTAGGCGTACTCGCCGTCGACGGACCCACCGGCGGGTCCGTCTCCCCTATCGCTACCCGCGCCGACGTCCTCGGTTCGGTCGATGCCCTCGACCAGGGGATGCTCGCGCTCGACCGAGAGTTCGTTCCAGCCCATGTGGGGCACCTTTCGATCGTCCCCGAAGCGAACGTTCGTCCCCGGGATCAGATCCAGTCCCGTGACGTCGCCCTGGCCGGTGGTGTCAGCCTCCTCGCTGGTCGTTAGCAGCATCTGCATTCCCAGACAGATCCCGAATATAGGGGTCCCCCGCTCGGCCGCTGCGATCAACGCCTCCCGGTAAGGGCCGGCGTTCTCGACGCCCTCGCGGAAGGCCCCGACGCCCGGGAGCACGACCCCATCGGCGCTCTCGAAGTCCGGGTCGGCGCTGATCTCGAC
>PXRA01000069.1 GCA_003021725.1 Halobacteriales archaeon QH_8_64_26 | reverse complement strand
GTTGCCATCTACTGGGTCACATTGTTATTCAAGCCCAGAGCTTATACGCCCGGCGGGAGTACTATCGTTCGCGTGATGGCCCGTAAGGCCGACCGCACGGTCGAGTCCCCGTTGGCGCGAGACGGCATTCCGGTCGGCGACACGGGCCGTCGAGATCGAGACCGATCACCCATATCACACCATGAGTGCATACACGACCCCCGCTACCGTACTGTTCGAGACCCAGCGTAGCGCAATCGAACAAAGCCAGCGCGCTGCCGAACAGGCCGTTGAATTCCAGAAGCAGCTGAACCGGACGGCGCTTTCGGGCCTGAAAAGCACGGAATCCGCTCAGCGCCAGGGCGTTTCTTTGATCGAGTCCGGCACCCAAACGTACCTAAGCGGCGTCGAGGCGATGACGCCCGGTGCGGGCGGGAGCACGGGCCAGCTCCGGCAAAACACCGAGGAGGCCTTCTCCCAGCTCAAGTCCAATCACGCCGAACTCTTCGAGAACTTAGAGCAGGAAGCCGAGCGCGGCGTCGACTCCTACGAGGAACTCTCGGCGGAGTACTTGGAATCGCTCGACGACCAGCTGGACACGCTGCTCGAAGCCCACGCGGAACTCCAGTCACAAACCGTCGAGGGCATGGAAGGGTTCGAGGACCGAACGGAAGAGCTCGGCGAGCGCTTCGAGGAGAACGTCGACGAGGAGGTGAGTCGCGCCGCGGAGATACAAGAACGGATCGAAGCCCAGATCGAGGAGCAGACCGAGCAGGCCGAGCAGTTCCAGGGCGAACTCGAAGATCAGCTCGAGGAGATGCAGACCCAACTCGACCGTCAGGCCGCACGGATCGAGCGCTCCGCAGGGCACACCGAAGCCAGCGGGAGCGATAGCGGCGGTAGGGACGAGAGTCGGAGCGAAAGCGAGGGCGAGACCCTCGAGGTCGCAGCGGTCGAGGGGATCGGTTCGTCGTACGCGGAAGATTTGCAGGAAGCCGGCATCGAGACCGTCGAGGACCTCGCGGAGAGCGACGCCGAGACGGTCGCGGATGTCGCCGGCGTCTCGGAGGATCGAGCTGAAGAGTGGATCGCGGAGACCCAAACGGAGACGGTCGAGGGACTCGGATCGACTTACACCGAGCGCCTCGCGGAGGTCGGCATCGAGACGATGGAGGACATGAGCGCCGCCGGAGCCGAGACCGTCGCGGAGGCCGCCGAGGTCTCCGAGGAGCAGGCCGAAGAGTGGATCGAGCAGGCCGAGAACTGAGCGTTCAGTTCCCGTTCGTCACGCGATCCCGTGTCTGGCCGCTACACGACCGACGCGGGCGGGTTTAGTTCGCGGCGACCGCTTTACTCCTCGGTATCGAGCAGCGTTAGTCCGGCCGTACCCGTTTCGAGCGCCGCGAGGCCCTCAGCAACAGTGTAGGTCACCTCGCCGGCCGCATGGGGAAACAGATCGCTGAGGGCCCCTTTCTCGTAGACCGCGAGGCACATGACCGGCAGCACGAGCACCGTCCGTTCGCCGTCGATAACGGGCGACCCGCACGTGCGCTCCTCGAAGAAGGGGTACAGCGAGATGTCGTGTTGGTCCGCCCAGGATTCGAAGGCCTCGAATCGCTTCCGGACCTCCCGGTTCCGGTCGAGGCTGCCGTTGTCGAGGACGATCTGCTTGTCCCAGGTATCGATGTGACAGTCGGCGACCCGGCCTTCGGCCTCGATGGCTCGCACGCGCTCGATCGCTTCGAGCAGGCGGTCATGCGTTCCGATCGCCCCGGTCCGAGTGAACAGCTCGATCCGTGCCATCGGTTCACTCACGTCGACCACCGAACCAGTTTGTCGAATTCATCGTTCATATCCACATACGCTACGTTCGAGTTAACGTTTTTCGTCGCGACGATTCTTTCGTGTCCATCAAAAATCCGATTTGCGGTACGGATGTTCACTTCCTACTGACGTTAGCGTGAGCGACGGCGACTACCCTATGCACCGCTCACGCCGCGAGAACACAGTGTTTAACCCCCTCTCGGTCGCGCCGATGGATATGAAAGCCACCGCTCGCGCCCATCCCATCCAGGGCCTGCTCAAGTATCACGGCCTCCGCGACGAGGAGGCCAGGTATCCCTACCACGACAGTATCAGTCTCTGTACCGCGCCGAGTCACACTCGTACGACCGTCGCCTTCGGGTCCGATCGCGATCGTGACGAGTTCGTGATCGACGGCGAGACGGTCGAGGGACGGGGACGAGAACGGCTCGCCGGCCTGGTCGAACACGTCCGCGGGTTGGCCGATCTCGATGCGCCGGTCAGGTTCGAGAGCGAGAACGACTTTCCGACGAACGTCGGGCTCGGATCGTCGTCCTCGGGGTTCGCTGCCGCGGCAGTCGCGCTCTGTGAAGCGGCGGGCCTCGATCTCTCGCGCGAGGGGATCTCGGCGGTCGCTCGGCGAGGGTCGTCCTCGGCGGCTCGTGCGGTGACTGGGGATTTCTCACACCTCTATGCGGGACTGAACGACGCGGACTGTCGCTCCGAACGGATCGAGACCGATCTGGGCGAGCGCACGAAAATCGTCGTCGGGCTGGTACCCGCATACAAGGAGACCGAGGACGCCCACCGCGAGGCCGCGAGGAGCCATATGTTCGACGCCCGGCTCGCCCACGTTCATGGCCAACTGGCCGAGCTGCGCGACGCCTTGCGAGAGAACGACTTCGAGCGAACGTTCTCGTTGGCCGAGCGGGATTCGCTCTCGCTCGCAGCGACGACGATGACCGGGCCGGAGGCGTGGGTCTACTGGCGGCCCGAGACCCTCGAAACTTTCCAGGTCGTGCGCGAGTTGCGCGGAGAGGGAGTGCCGGCATACTTCTCGGTCGACACCGGCGCGAGCGTCTACGTCAATGTCGAGGACGGTTACGAAAAGCGCGTCGAGAGCGCGATCTCGGAGCTCGGGATCGAGACGCGGATCTGGGAGGTCGGCGGTCCGGCCGAGGTGCTCGACGAATCGGAAGCGCTGTTCTAAACGGTCATATCGACCGCTAGCAACGTCGACTAGTCGAACGCGAGGAAGCGAACGGCTGTCTTCGAGAAAGCGGTGGACCCGAAGTACAGGGAAACATCGGTCGAAAGGGAACGGCTAGAACGTTTTCGATCGTGTATTTCCCGAGACGGGATCGCTGCGAGCGAGTCTGTGGTCGACTCGTTAGGACTCGCTGTCGAGTTCGTCACCGTCCGCGTCGATCAGCGTCACCGTATCGGGATCGTCGTTGTTCAGAACCGGTGCCTCGTAGCCGGCGTAGACGTCCGAGTCCGTATCGTCGCCGCTGCCGACGTGGACGGTCACGCTGTCGCCCGCGTCGAGCGTGACCGACTCGAAGGTGTACTCCTGGCCGTCGCCGAAGGTGACCGTGTAGTCGGTGAGATCGACGTCCTCCTCACCGGTGTTCGCGATCGTCACGAACTCCCCGTTCAGGTTCTCGCGTTCCTCGCCCGGCGCGTCCGCCTGGATCTCGGTGATCGCGAGCGGCGCGGTCGAATCGCCGGCGGTTTCGGTCGCAGTGTCGGTCGGTTCGTCGGTTTCGGTCTCTGCTGGTTCGTCGGTAGTCTCTGCTTCGGCCGTGGTTTCCTCGGTCGTCTCTTCTTCGGTAGTCGTCTCCTCGGCCGTCGCTTGCTCCTCGGCCGTCTCTTCGTCGGTGGCCGTTACCTCAGCAGCGTCGGCCGTCGTCTCGCTGTCCTCTTCACCTTCGTCGGCACCGTTCTCGCTATCGCCATCGGTCGCGAAGGCGGTCTGGGCGAGCGCGAGCGCGTCCTCGTAGTCGACGTCACCGTCGTGATCGACGTCGACCGCGTTCGCCTGCTCCCTGGAGAGATCGAACTCGCCGGCGTCGACCGCCGTCACGGCGACGGCGTGAAGCGCGGCGTCGAGCACGGTCGATTCGCCGTCGCCATTGAGATCCTCACAGATCCCGTCGCCGCCGAGGTCCACCGGCGGGCCGACCGAGATCGTGAGTCCGGCCGCCGAGAGCACGATCGGTTCCGAGAAGGCCTCACACTCGCTCGCTTCGCTGTCAGTACTACTTCCTGCCCCCCCCTGTCCCGCCCCCCGCGGCCGAAAGGGCGGAGAATCCGCCCGCCGCGACGAGCAAGATCGAGAGGACGATCGCACCGAATCGTTGTCTGTCGTTCATTCGTAGACGCCGTTCCGAGCGACGACGTGGCGGCTGATAGTCGTTAGTTGATATTCATATACCAGTATGAAACGAAAAGAACAGAACGGTTACCAATCGAGGGGGTCGACTGATGGGCTTTAGTCGGTCGAGTCCCTGGAATAGGTAATGCGAATCGTCGTTCTCGGAGCCGGTTACGCCGGTCTGACGCTCGCCCGCCGGCTCGAAGACGCGCTCGGACCCGACCACGAGCTGATCGTTATCAATGACTCGCCGAGCCACCTCGTCCAACACGAGATACACCGGGCGATCCGCCGGCCCGCGATCGCCGAGAGCGTCGTCGTGCCCCTGACCAAGGTACTCGACCGCGCTACGGTACGAGTAGCACAAGTCGAGAGCGTCGATCCCGACGCGAAGACCGTTTCCCTCGCCGCCCCGCCGAGCGCCGAGCGCGCGGCCAGGGCTTACGACGGCGACGGGGGAGCGGGCGAAGGGGACGACAGCGATAGCGACGGCGGACGTGCCGAAAGCGAAGGGACGACCATCGAGATCGAGAACGGAGGCGAACGCGCCGATAGCGCGGAGAACGCCGGGGACAGCGGAGAGGGGAGAGAGAGGACTGGAGAGGGTGGCGAGAGCGAATCGACTCTCGCGTACGACGTGTGTGCGATCTGTCTCGGCGCTGAAACGGATTTTCAGGACGTGCCAGGCGTCGCCGAGCACGCCACACCGCTCAAGCGACTGCCCGATGCAGAACGCATCCGCGCGGACTTCCTCTCGGTGCTGCCCGAGGGTGGCCGGGTCGTCGTCTGTGGAGCGGGCCTCTCGGGGATTCAGGTCGCGGGCGAACTGGCCGTCCTCGCCCGCGAAAGGGGCGCGAGCGAGGATATCGAGGTACTCCTTACCGAAGCCTTGGGGGAGGTAGCACCGGCCTTTTCGACCGAGTTCAGCCGGGCGGTGCGCGAGGAACTCGAAGATCGGGGCGTCGAGATCAGGACGAACGCGCCGGTCGAGCGCGCCGACAGCGGTGGCGTCGTGATCGACGACGAGGAGATCACTGCCGACCAGTTGCTCTGGACGGGTGGCATCCGCGGGTCAAGGGCCCTGGGGAACGAGCGCCCGGTCGTCAAGAGCACCTTGGAACTCGAGGAGGGAACCTTCGTCGTCGGCGACGCCGCGCGGGTGGTAGACACCAATGGCGCAGCGGTACCCGCGAGCGCCCAGTCGGCGGTTCGGGAGGCAAGGGCCGTCGCAGAGAGTATCGCGACGATCGCCGACCAAGAGGATGCGGACGGGTTCCGGCCGCGACTCGCGCCCTTCGACTTCGACTCGCCGGGCTGGCTCGTCAGCGTCGGGGACGGTGCCGTTGCCCAGGTCGGCCCGACGGTTCTTCGGGGCAAAGCGGCGAAAGCGCTCAAGACCTCCGTCGGCGCGGGTTATCTCACCTCCGTCGGCGCGATCGGCGACGCCGTCGATCTCGCGCGCGAGGAACTCGCCTCGGGGCCCGACTGACCCCGAAGGACGCTCACCGGCCCGACGACTGCTAACCGTCGGTCGGTCCTTGCCTACCGCGAGCGAAAGCCCCGCTGAGCGAGCCCGATGAGCAGGAGTCCGAAGACGGCGATGAGCGACCACCGACCGAGTTCGGAACTCAGTGCCTCGGCGGCCAGTCCTAACAGGTCGATGCCGACCAGTTGTCCCAGCGCGAACAACAGAACCACGACGCCGACGACCGCGAGCGCGGCTCTGAGCGCCGTCGAGGCGAACCACTCGGTGACGCCGGCTCCCCGGTTCGCCGCGCCGGCCCCGCCATCGGCACGCGAGCGCTGGTCCCTGCCCTCGACCGCGACGCGCTGTTCGGTTACGTCCCGGTCGCCACGCTCGTCCTCGGGCGGGGGGTCCTCACGAGGAGCACCGCCGTCGGGTCCGTCTCGTCGTTGTTGGGCCATCGGTAATACCTCCTTAAGCAGTCAGTATCGGAGCGTAAAAAATCGTGTGGCCTATCGGCTGCGATGCTTCCGATCGCCGACGGATCGCTCGTGGTGCCCGATCGAGAGGGCGTTCGTAGTACGTCGTGGTAGGTCGGTCAGCGCACTCGGCGCGAGAGGCGGCCAAGCAGCTCGGCGAGGTCATCGACATACCCCAGGACCTCGCTGGTGTCGATATCGATCCCTTCGTCGAGCACCCGCTCGCCATCGTGGTAGGCGTCGATCTCGATACCGCGCCACTCGATGGGAGACCGGCCGCCGGTCGCTCGCTCGGGGAGATCCCCGAGCCCGCGTTCGTCGTAGTCGATCGCGATCGAACACGCTTCGAGGCCGCTCGTCTCTCCCTTCCCGATGTCGGCCGCGAGCCGTACCCGGAGGAAAGGGCGGGCGACCAGCGTGTACGCCTGGCTGTGCTCGCGTTCGCTGCCGTGATCGGACATGGCTTGACCGATCGCCACCCGGTCACATCAGTGTTGGTACTCCGGACTGAGGGCACGCGAGGCGGATCCAACGGACGCGGGTACCGGATCGATAGGAAAGCACGGCGAGCGAGCGGAAAGAGGTAGAGCGGGAAGAGCGAGAGACGAGGGCACAGTCAGTCGTCGGCGCTCGCGGCTCGGGGAGCGTCGCTCGGGGTCGAGTGCGCTCCGGACGCATCGTACGCCCAGGCGGTCGTCGCGACGAGCGCGCCGAAGATGAGGAGGGCCGCGCCGTGATGGGCGACCTGGATCGCCTGGGCGTAGACCGTCACGGTAAGCCCTCCGAGGACGATCTGGGCCGGAAGCACGAGCAGGGCGACCGCACTCGCCCAGCGGATCCGTCGATCGGCGGTGTAGCGCCAGGCCGCGTAGGTGGTTCCCAGGATGACGAAGCCGGTAAGCATCGCGAACAGCCGGTGGAACCACTCGATGAAACTCGGCCAGTTCGCCGGGAAGAGCCCTAAGAAGCCGTTACACAGCGGCCATCGAGCGCCACAGGACAGGCCGGCACCGGCAGCGGCGGTATACACCCCCAGAAGGATGAGCACGAAAGTCATCCCCGCCGCCGTTGCAGCCAGATGACGGAATCGGAGGTCCATACTCGTGGTTAGGTCCGATGGCACTTATCGCCCCCGATTCCAGCGGTCCCACCGATCCCAGCAGTTCCGGACGGCGATCGCATACGAGAGGGTCGGCGCGGTCTGCGCGACTCGGCACCGAACTCGGCGTATAGGCGTTTCCCTACCCCGGTCGCCGCGTCGCCGCGATCCTGCCGGGAGTTCGTCGTCCGTCGAATAACATGATCGACGGAGGGGATAAGTTTTTGTCGCTTCCTCGAATTGCCCGACGTATGGGACTCGACGAGGACGCACTCGACTATCACCGCGAGGACCCGCCCGGCAAGATAGAGATCGCGACCACTAAACCGACCAATACCCAGCGCGATCTGAGCCTCGCCTACTCCCCAGGCGTGGCCGCGCCCTGTCTGGCGATCGAAGAGGAACCCGAGGACGCCTACACCTATACGACCAAAGGGAACATGGTCGGGGTGGTCTCGAACGGTTCTGCGGTCCTGGGACTCGGTGATATCGGCGCGCAGGCCGCAAAACCCGTCATGGAGGGCAAAGGGGTCCTGTTCAAGCGCTTTGCAGACATCGATGTCTTCGATATCGAACTCGATTTCACCGAGCCCGAGGACATGATCGGTGCGACGAGAGCGCTCGAACCGACCTTCGGGGGGATCAATTTGGAGGACATCAAAGCTCCCGAGTGTTTCGAGATCGAGGAAGCCCTCAGAGAGGAGACGGACATCCCGGTCTTTCACGACGACCAGCACGGCACCGCGATCATCTCCGGGGCGGCACTGCTCAACGCCGTCGAGATCGCCGGCAAGGACTTGGAGGACTTGGAGATCGTCTTCTCGGGAGCGGGGGCGAGCGCGATCGCCAGCGCTCGCTTCTACGTCTCGCTGGGTGCCCGCGCGGAGAACATCACGATGTGTGATTCCTCCGGCGTCATCACCGAAGCACGCGCGGCGGCCGGCGAGGTCAACGAGTACAAACGGGAGTTCGCCAGCGACACCGAAGAAGCGAGCTTAGAGGAGGCCATGGAAGGGTCGGACGTCTTCGTCGGCCTCTCGGTCCCCGACATCGTGAGCGAGGAGATGGTCCGGTCGATGAACAGCGACCCGATCGTCTTCGCAATGGCCAACCCCGATCCCGAAATCACCTATCCCGAGGCCAAAGACGCCCGCGAGGATACGGTGATCATGGCTACTGGGAGATCCGATTACCCGAACATGGTCAACAACGTCCTGGGATTCCCGTTCATATTTAGAGGAGCGCTCGACGTCCGTGCGACCGAGATCAACGAGGAGATGAAGGTCGCCGCCGCCGAGGCGCTGGCCGATCTCGCGAAACGCGACGTCCCCGACGCCGTCCGGTCGGCGTATGACGACCAGCCGCTTCAGTTCGGCCCCGATTACATCATCCCGAAGCCGGTCGATCCCCGCGTTCTCTTCGAGGTCGCCCCGGCGGTCGCACGGGCAGCAGTCGAGTCGGGCGCGGCCCGGGAGGACTTCGATGTCACCCAGTACGTCGCGGAACTGGAAGCCCGGCTCGGCAAGTCCCGCGAGATGATGCGGGTCATCTCCGATAAGGCAAAGAGCGACCCCAAACGGGTCGTGCTCGCCGAGGGCGACGACGAGAAGATCATCCGGGCGGCCTACCAGCTCGACGACGAGGGGATCGCCGAACCGGTCCTGGTCGGGGACGAGGATACTATTCTCCGCACCGCCGATCGGATCGGTCTCGACTTCGATCCCGAGATCGTCGATCCCGACGAACCGGAGTGTGAGGTCTATGCCGACCGGCTGTTCGAACTCCGCCAGCGCAAGGGCATCACCCGGCGCGAGGCCGCAGACCTCATCCGGGAGGACAACTACCTCGCGAGCGTTATGGTCGAGTGTGGCGACGCCGACGCGATGCTCACCGGCCTTACCCACGACTATCCCTCCGCGCTGCGGCCACCACTCCAGGTCATCGGTACCGCACCGGACGCGGAACACGCCGCGGGGGTATACATGCTCACGTTCAAGAATCGGGTCGTGTTCTGTGCGGACACCACGGTCAATCAGGACCCCAACGAGGAGGTGCTAGCGGGCGTCACCCAGCGGGCCGCGGAACTCGCCCACCGGTTCAACGTCAAGCCGCGGGCGGCGCTGCTGTCCTATTCGGATTTCGGCAGCGTCGACAACGAGGGTACGAGAAAGCCCCGGCGAGCGGCCCGACAGCTACGCGAGGACCCCGATGTGGACTTCCCGGTCGACGGCGAGATGCAGGCCGACACTGCCGTTCTCGAAGAGGCACTGCAGGGCACCTACGAGTTCGCAGAGCTCGACGACCCGGCTAATGTCCTCGTGTTCCCGAACTTGGAGGCCGGGAACATCGGCTACAAGCTCCTGCAACGTCTCGGCGGCGCGGAGGCGATCGGGCCGATGCTCACGGGGATGGCGAAACCGGTCCACGTTCTCCAGCGCGGCGACGAGGTGAAGGACATCGTCAACCTCGCGAGCGTCGCGGTCGTTGACGCCCAGGAAAACGAGGCGATCACGCCGGGCGCGATCGGCGAGACCGAGGCCCGGGCGACGGGCGACGACGACTGAGACCGAACGACGCCGAGCGGTTCCGCACGGCGGGCTCGTCGACCGACGCTTCGGCGGTATCGACCGGCGCTCCCCTCAGGAGTAATACCGTATCGCCGCCGGAGACGGTAGACCGCGGTGCCTCGACGTACTCCTCGCCGGACCACCAGGCTCGAGCGTCGTTGAACCCGCCGACGAGGACACCCTCACTCGAACGCTCCGGATCGGGGTGGTAGTCCACCGATCCGCTATCACCGTCGCCTATCGTGAACGACTGCCCCACTCGAACTGGGCTGGCCGGCAAACGGGGACCGGTGGCTCGGCGCGGATCCTAGCGGCTGGTTCGTATCCCTCCGGGGACCGAGCGCGGGAGAGCCCCTCACCGTCGGTTCGGGCGATCGCGTGGGTGATCGACGCCCTCCCGGTGACTCGCCGGAAAGAGGTCTTCGACGCCGACCTCGGCGCCCTCACTCCGCGTCGGGGTAAGGGACCTCGATCTCCAGACCGTCGTCGGCGACGAAGACCTCGCCGTCGAAGCCCGCGCGTGCCTCGCGGGCGAGCGGCGAGGGATCGCCGGCGTAGCGCGAGGAGACGTGCGTGAGCGCGAGGCGTTTCGCGCCGGCCTGCCGGGCGACGTCGGCGGCCTCGCTTGCGGTCGAGTGGGCGGTCGATCGGGCCCGATCGGCGTGATCGGCCGCGAAGGTCGCGTCGTGGATCAGCAGGTCGGCATCCGCGGCGACCCCGATCACGTCTTCGGTCGGGCGCGTATCGCCGGTGTAGACGACCGTCCGGCCGGGACGGGGCGGGCCGACGACTTGACGGGGTTGGACGACCGTCCCCTCCTCCGCTTCGACCGGTTCGCCCGCATGCAGCCGGGAGAACTTCGGGCCGACCGGTACCCCAAGCTCCTCGGCGCGTTCGCGATCGAAACGACCCTTGCGGTCGTCCTCGATCAGTGCGTAGCCGACCGAACGCGTGCGGTGCTCGGTCGAAACGGCCCGAACCGAGAAGTCCCCGCCGTCGAAGGCGACGTCGCCCGGTCCGACCTCGTTCACGCGCACCGGAAAGGAGGGTCGGGTCCCGGTCGCCGCGATTAGCCCTTCGATCACCGAACGAGTGCCCCGCGGAGTGTGGATCGCGAGGGGAGCCTCGCGCTCGTTGAAATCGAGCGTCTGACAGAGTCCCGGAAGGCCGAGGACGTGGTCGCCGTGGCAGTGCGTAACGAAGACCTGGGAGATCGAAAAGCCCGTCCCGAAGCGCATCATCTGGCGCTGGGTGCCCTCGCCGGCGTCGAACAGCAGCCGCTCGCCCTCGCGATTGATAGCGATAGCACTCGGGTTGCGCTGGGCGGTCGGTATCGCGCCGCTGGTCCCGAGGAAGGTCACGCGCAGCGTCATTGGATTCTCCTCTCGGTCTCGGGTAGAGGTGCCTATACCGCCTTCGAAACGATCGTGAGAAGCAAACCGAGCGGTCGGTATCGCCAGCGGTTCAGTACGCCTGCTATCTCCCGGACTCGGCTGGGCGTGACGTACGATGATTGCAGCTTCTACCAATCTCAATGCATATTAGCCGATCCGATAGATTGGAACTACATGGCCGACTACAACCCGTCCCGGTTCGTCGTCCGCCAGGCACCTTCACGATCCCGGCCGGGTGCGGGTTCTTCCACCTGGTCCGGCTTTCGGTCTCGTCCCGAACCAGGGTGATATTCGGTTCGCGAGGATGTTGGCTCCTCTGAGATGCCACGACGACTTACCTCCAGTTCGTTCATCTCGCCGGTATTGATTCGCTTTCGAGCAGCGACTCGGTTCTTCCCATCACCGTCCCGATTACAAATTTTCAAATAGAGCAGCTTGCAACTTGAGATCGAGATAGACAGCCGGTTAATAATAGACGAGTATCCGATTGTTGTTCGCTAGTCGGCCGATCATGGGTAATTGCCTTCGTTTCAAGCGTTGAAGACGCCCGACCCGGAGCGAATCGTTTCGTCAACCACTCGATATTTATTATAGATTTCTGATATTATCTTTTTAATTTCGTTCAACTGACACTTATAATCCGAGTGCGAGGTAGGACAGAAGGGAGAGCGGGCGCTTCGGGTTCGTGATCGGAGCGACCTTTTTGTGTTCGGCACTGCAGGGCTGCTGCATGGCGACAGAACACGAGGGACTCGACTTCGAACGGCTCGGACACGCGAGCGTCCGTATCGCGACCGGTAAGCAGGTGCTGTACATCGACCCTTGGAGCGAGACGCTCGACGGCGTTTCCCACGACGCTGACGTCGTCTTCCTCACCCACGATGACTTCGATCACTACGATAGTGAGGGGATCGCGGCGGTCGCCGATAGCGAAACGACGATCGTCGCCTACGAGGCGATCGACACGAGCGACCTCGATCGAGAGGTCACGAGTCTCGCGTACGACGGAGCACTCACCGTTGAGGGTATCGACGTACGGGCGACCCCGGCGTACAACCGATCGGACGTCGAGCACGTCGACGACGACGGCGAGCCCTTCCACGCCGAGGGCGAAGTGATCGGCCTCCTGCTCGACATCGACGGGACGACGGTCTATTTCCCGAGCGATACGGACTTCCTGGAGGAACACACCGACATCGCTGCCGAGGTATTCGTCCCGCCGATCGGCGGGCACTTCACGATGGATCGCCGGAGGGCCGCCCGATTCACGGACAGCGTCGATCCCGACCTCGTGTTGCCGGTGCACTACGACACCTTCGAGCAGGTCGAGACCGACGCGGAGGCGTTCGCGGAAGACGTCGAGACCGACGACAGGCGTGTCGAACTCATGTGAACTCTCGATTCCCTGTAGAGAGTATCCGGTACTCGAACGCCGGACGGACCGGATTCCGTTCGTCTCTACTGTTCGACGCGCTCGTGCAGGAAATGCTCGATCCGGTCGTCGAACGCGCTCGGGTTGTCGAGGTTCGCCAGGTGACCCGCGTCGGGGACGACCTCCAGTGTCGCGTCCTCGATGACCGTAGCCATCCGCCCGCTTTGCTCGCGGACGGCACTTGCCTCGTGATCCCCGGCGAGAACGAGCGTCGGAGCGGTGATCGCCCCGAGATCACAGCCCCCGAAGTCATACAGCGCGTCGAAGATCCGGAGGTAGCTCGGACCTCGGGGGTGAGTGCGAGCCACTGGTGGCCTTCGATCGCCTGGATACCCGCCAGTAGCTGCCGGAAGTAGGCCTCGACGCCGATCGCCCTGATATACGAGTGAACGGCGGGTTTGGGGAACAGCGTCCGCTTCTGGAGTCCCGATAGGGAAATCGGCAGCGGCGGGATCCACCGCGTCGTGTCCGCGAGCACGAGGCCGCCGACGTCCTCGGGGTAGGTCGCAGCGTAGGTCTGGGCGATGATGCCCCCCAGAGAGAGCCCACAGAGTATCGGGTCTTCGGCGTCGAGGGTATCGATAAGGGCCCGGAGGTCCTCGACGAAGCGTTCGATCGAGTAGGGTTCGCTTCCCCAATCGGTCGTCCGGCCGTGGCCGCGCACGTCGTAGGTTATCGTCCGGTACTCCGCGGCGAAGGACTGGACTTGGGGGGCCCACATCTCGGAGTTCGACCAGCCGCCGTGAACGAAGACGATCGGGCGACCATCGCCCCGTGTCTCGTAGTAGGTCGCGGCGTCCTCGGCGCGGGTCCGTGGTGTAGTGGGCATATCGAGTCGGGATAATGGTTCGGAGGACTATCGCCTTCCGATTTCGAACGCCGGGTTCGATCCGAGTGCCCCGGTGCCGATCTCGGTCCCGATGCCGGTCTCGATACCGTTCAGTCCAGTTCGAACCTTTATAATCGACACACTCGCTCGTGGTGGCAACACCATGCGAATCGACGACATCGAGCGGACGGCGGTCATCGGGGCTGGAGAGATGGGACGGGGTATCGCCGCGGTCGGCGCGCTCGCGGGCTACGGGGTGGCGATCTGTGACGTCGACCCCGACCAGCTCGGGGCCGTACGCGAGCACGTCGAGTGGAGCTACGGCAAGTCCGTCGATCGCGGGGTAATCGAGGAGGGAGAAGCCGACGCGGCGCTTGACCGGATCGAGACGACGACCGACCTCGAAGAGGCAGTCACCGACGCCGATATCGTGACCGAGGCCGCGGTCGAACAGCAGGCGATCAAGGAGGACATCTTCGCCGATCTGGACGCGTCGGCTCCCGACCGGGCGATCCTCGCGACGAACACCTCCGGCCTCAATATCACGCGGCTCGCCGAGGTCACCGACCGCCCGGAGCGAGTGCTCGGCACCCACTGGTTCAACCCGCCGATGCTCATGGATCTCGTCGAGGTCATCGAGACGGACTACACCGATAGGGCGATCGCCGGGACCGGCGAGGAACTGATCGCCGAGTTAGGGAAGACGCCGATCCGCTGTCGGCACGACGTTCCGCTGTTCATCGTCAACCGGCTGATGCGGCCCTACGGCGAGGCGGCCGCCTGGCTCGCGTACTACGACGAGGCCGGTATCGAGGCGATCGATGCGGCGATGAAATACGGAGAGGGGTTCCCGATGGGACCGTTCGAGCTCGCGGACTTCACCGGAGGCATCCAACTGCGCGTCGAAGCCGAGGAAGACCACTTGAAGGACGACCGCCCGCTGTCCTACGACACGGAAGTCTGTCCGTTGCTCCATGATCTGTACGACCAGGGCCGGTACGGTCGGAAGGCCGGCGCGGGCTACTACGATTACTCCGAGCAGGACGAACCGGACATCCCCGAGGACGCGGGCGAGGGGTTCGATACGTTGCTTGTGTGGGCACCGGTGATCAACGAAGCGGCGAAGATGGTCCAACACGACGTCGCGAGCGCCGAGGACGTCGATACCGGCGCGCGCCTCGGCGGAAACTGGCCGATAGGCCCGCTCGCGAAGAGCGACGAGATCGGTGCGGAGCGAGTCGTTCGCAAGTGCATCGCGACCGCCGCGCGCCACGAGCCGATCGCGAAGGTCGCCGAGACGCTTCCCTGTGAGTTACTTCTTAAGAAGGCGAAGACAGATGAAACGTTCCACTGATCGGTAGAGCTTGGGTTTCGGCTTTCGTATCGGGTGCCGATCGCGACGAAGTCGCTCCTCCCTCAGTCGTGGACGAGCACGTCGAGTACGACCGGTCCGTCGGTCTCGATCGCGTCCTCGAGTGCCGGCTCGATGTCTTCCGGGTTCTCGACGAGCCGGCCGGTTGCCCCGTGGCTCTCCGCATTAGTAGGGATGTCTACCGGCGGATCGAAGTCCATGCCGACGAAGTCGTAGTCTTCTTCCTCGCCGCCGAAGAGCTGGAGGGAGTTGTCCTTGAGAATGCGGTAGTTCCGGTTGTCCGGGATCGCGACCGTGAGATCGACGCCGTAACGCGCCGCAGTATAGAGCGTGTGGGGGTAGTAGAGATAGGACCCGTCCCCGATAAGGGCGATCGTGGGCTGATCGACCCCTGCCTCCCGCCGGGAGAGGGCCGCCCCGACGGCCGCAGGCAACCCGTAGCCGAGCCCGCCGCCCTTGTTCGAGATGTAGGTTTCGGGCTCGAGATCCCAGCGCGTGAGTGCGGCGTATTTCGTCGTCACGCCCTCGTCGACGACCAAGCCCTCCGGCGCTGCGGCCGCGATGGCGTCGACGAACTGTGCCTTCGAGGCCCGGGGGTCGCCGTCGGCCTCGCTGCCGTCGCTACCGTCGCTATCACCACCATCACCACTATCGCCATCGTCGCTCGCGGCGGTTCGCTCGGCGACGGCCGTTTTCATCGCTCGCGCCCCCTCGGCCCGCCGGTCGCGGATCTCGCTATCGAGTCGGCTCTCGACCCGGTCGGCGATCGCGGTCATGATCGATCCGGGATCGCCGAGGACCGCGGCGTCGGCCACCTGATTCTTGCCGATCTCCCGGGCATCCGCGCCGATGTGGACACGAGTCGTCTCCGGACCGACCAAGGGATCCTCGTGGCGGGTGAGCGTCGTGTTCGTCGAGCAGCCGACGAAGACCACGAGATCAGTGTCGAGCAGCGAGGCGACGAGATCCTCGCGTGTCGGGAGATAGGAGACCCACTGGTCGTGAGCAGTTGGAAAATTCACCTCGCAGGCGAGGATCTCGCCGTGGACGCGCAGGCCCGCGACCTCCGCGAGGTCGGTGGCCGCCTCGATGGCTCCGCTGCCGCTCCGGGCGACGCCGTCGCCGACGACTAAGACTGGTTCCTCGGCTTCGGAGACGAGGTCGGCCGCACGCTCGATTTCGGCCGGGTCGCCGCGGCCGGTCGCGGGGATCGAGCCAAGCCGTTCGGGGCGGGCATCGGTCGAAGCCATCGTGACGTCGAGGGGCAAGGAGAGAAAGACCGGCCCGGTGGGTGGCGTGAGCGCGACGCGAAAGGCTCGGCGAAGCATCGTTGGCAACGCCGCTACATCGAGCACTTCCGCAGAGGACTTACAGAACTGCTCGGTCACCGCTTCGAGATCACCCGAGAGTATGGGTTCCTCGTGGCGGAAATCGGTGCTGTGATTCCCGGCGGTCAGGACGATCGGCGCGCCGGCCATGCTCGCGTCATACAAGTTCCCCAGGCCATGGGCAACGCCGGGCGTGACATGCAGATTCACGACGCCGACCGGCAATACCTCCGGGTCGTGGTGGCCGTGATAGCGGCGAGTCTGGGCGTAGCCGGCGGCCGCGCCGACGGCGATATCCTCGCGTAAACCGAGCACGTATTCGAGGTCGCTCCCGCCGAGGGCCTCCATGATCGGCAGTTCGGTCGTCCCGGGGTTGCCGAAGACGTGACTCACTCCGTAGGTTTCGAGCGCGTCGACGAACAGGTCCGCACCGGTGTAGGTATCGGTGGTATCGGTCATGAGTAGCGATGATCGGCGGCTTGACCGCCCTACGCGCAGAACAGAAGGCAGCGAAGTAAATCTGTCCGTGGTGCCGAGATCGTTGAGGGCACGCCCCACGAAGGCCCGTCCCCAGGATCGGTCGCACACCTCGACCGACGCCGACGACAGCTATATTCCGACCCCACGAGAGGGAGCACCATGGTCGAAGCCGAAATCCACGTCGTCGATCGCGGTCACATCAGGACCGACGTCAATCGGATCATCGAAGGCTACACACGGGCGACGGCTGCCGAACCGGACCCCGAGCTAGCGATCGGTGAGGGACCGGTCTATAACCTGCTAATCGACCATCCCGAAGGCGTCCTCCTCTGGGATACCGGCTCCCATCCCGACGCGGGAAAGGGCCACTGGCCGGCCCCGCAGTACGAGGCCTTCGAGCACTACGACGCGGAGGAATACCCTCTTGACGAGTCCTTAGAGGGGGTCGGCTACGGCATCGAGGACGTCGATTTCGTCCTCCAGACCCATCTCCACCTCGATCACGCCGGCGGCTTGGAGTACTTCGCTGGGACGGACGTGCCGATCTACGTTCACGAAGCGGAGCTGAAACACGCCTACTATAACGCGGTGCGCTCGGGCGGGAGCGACGCCTACGTGCTGGCGGACTTCGATCACGACCTGAACTGGCAGGTCCTCCACCGCGAACGCGAACGCCACCTCACCGATATCGAGTTCCTCCACCTGCCCGGCCACACCCCCGGCGTGGTCGGCACCCTCCTTCACCTCGACGAGCGGACCCTATTGCTTACGAGCGACGAGGCGTACGTCCGGGCGAATTACGAAGAGGAACTACCCCTCGGGGGCGAGTTGCTCTGGAGCAAGCCCCACTGGCAGCGAAGCCTCCGGTGGCTCAAAGACCTCGAACGCCGCCACGACGCGCTGGTCGTTGCCGGCCACGACGCCGAGGACGTAGAGCGCCTCCGTTCGGAACTCGGGTAGGAAATCCACACTTCACGATCCGAAGTGCGGATTTCCCGGGTCGGATAGCTCGGCATCGTTCACCAGTTCGATCACGAACGGCGACCGCGCTGGATCGAACCGATCGACTCCCGCTTGGATTGCACCGACCGGCCGGTTTTAATAGATCCTGTCTCGTGATATCGTTTGCCATGATGGGAACGCCCCCTCACGCTCGACAAGCTCATCGGCCGTGCGGTAGACCTCTTCGGCGATCGTGAGTTAGTGACCAAGCGTCCCGACGGCAGCGTACACCGCTATACCTACGCCGACGCCTACGGGCGGATCTGCCGGCTCGCGAACGCGCTCGATGCCTTGGGAGTCTCGGCCGACGGCCGGGTCGCGACGGTCGCGATGAACAACTTCCGGCACTTCGAGCTGTACTTCGGGCCGGCTTGTTCGGGCCGGAGCATGCATGTGTATAACATGCGTCTTCCGGACGAGCACTTCCGGTACATTATTAATGACGCCGAAGACGAAGTCCTGTTCGTCGATCCCGCTCTCCTCGAAACCGTCGAGGACAACGCCCACGCCTTAGAGACCGTTTCGCAGTACGTGGTGCTCGGCGAGGAAGTCCCCGAGACCGACCTCGAACCGGTGATCGCCTACGAGGACCTCCTTGACCGCCAGTCCTCGGAGTACGACTGGCCGACGCTCGACGAACATCGCGAGTGTGGTATGTGCTATACGTCGGGCACCACCGGCAAACCGAAGGGAGTCGCTTACACCCACCGGGCGATCTACCTGCACAGTCTGATGTCGGGTCACGTCGATGCGAACGGCATCGGCGAGCGCGACAGCGTCCTCCCGGTAGTGCCGATGTTCCACGCGAACGGCTGGGGGATTCCCTACGCCGCGACGCTCGTCGGCGCGAAACAGGTCTTTCCGGGGATCCATACCGACCCCGAGTCGATCGCCCGCCTGATCGACGAGGAAGGTGTCACCTTCTCGGCAGCCGTGCCCACAGTATGGTTAGAGATGGCTAACTATCTCGATGACCATCCCGAGGTCGATATCTCGAACATCGATTGGCTCACCGTCGGTGGCAGTGCCCCGCCCGAATCGCTCATCCGGCGCTGCGACGAGGCCTACGACACGCCGATCCTCCAGGGCTGGGGGATGACCGAGACCACCCCGCTTGGAACGATCAGCACCCTGCGAAAGGAAGTCGCCGGGCGTCCACCCGACGAGCAGTACGCCTACCGGTCGATGGCGGGCCTGCCCGTCGCGGGCATCGAAACGCGGATCCGCGACGAGGACGGGGAAGAGGTGCCCCGTGATGGGGAGACGATGGGCGAACTCGAAGTCCGGGGCCCCTGGGTGGTGGACGAATACCACGGCCGCCCCGAAGCTAACGAGGAAGGCTTTACTGAAGACGGGTTGCTCAGAACCGGCGACGTCGCGACCCAGGACGAGCTGGGGTATGTCGATATCGTCGACCGGACGAAGGACGTCATCAAATCCGGCGGCGAGCGGATCTCCAGCGTCGATCTGGAGAACGAACTGATGGCCCACGACGCCTGCGCGAACACCTCGGCGAACGGTTCCCGGACTGGTGGCTCCCCGACGAGATCCTGTTCCTCGAGGGAATCCCGCGGACGAGTACCGGCAAGTTCGATAAGAAGACCCTTCGAGAGCGCTTCGCCGAGGGCGACCGGAGAACGGGCTGACCTAACCCGCCGAGGCAAGCAGTGACCGATTCTCCGGGTCGAGGCTTCGAACAGGTCGAGAAACGGGACAGTTGGGAGTGGAACCAGGAACTAAGTCGGGAGCCAGCGTGGGGGGGAGTATGCGACTCGACGGCTGCCGCGTGCTCGATCTGACGCGACTGTTGCCGGGACCGTATGCGACCCAACTGCTCTGTGATGCGGGCGCAGGCGTAATCAAAGTCGAGGACACGGACCGGGGCGATTACGCTCGGGAGATTCCCCCATACTCCGAGCGGGGAGTCGGCGCGTTGTTCGACGCCGTGAACCGGGGCAAGCGAAGCGTTGCGATCGACCTGAAGAGCGAGGCCGGCCGCGAAGCCTTCTACTCGCTCGTCGCCGACTGTGACGTCCTCGTTGAGGGTTTTCGCCCCGGCGTCGCCGAGCGACTGGGCATCGACTACGAGACGCTCACCGAGCACAACGCCGAACTCATTTACTGCTCGCTCACCGGCTTCGGGCGGACCGGCCCCGACGCCGAGCGGGTCGGCCACCTCTTCGCGGCGTTTTCGGTCCTTGGCGCGCTCTGCTCGCGCGAACTCGGGAACACCGGCGGGGAACACGTAGACGTCTCGATGACCGACGTCGTACTGTCCTTCTCCCAGCCGGTTTCCTCGGGGATCGTCGCCGGCGGGGACACACACGGGGCCGAGAGTTCCCTCACCGGGGGGCTGCCCTGGTACGACGTCTACGAGACGGCGGATAGGCGATACGTGACGCTCGCAGCGCTCGAAGCGAAGTTCTGGGAAGCGTTCTGTGAGGCGGTGGGTCGCGAGGACCTGATCGAGGTCCACGGCAGCGACGATCCCGACGTCCGAGCGGCGCTCCGCGAGGAGCTTACCCAGGTGTTCGCCGCGAGGACTCGCGCGGAGTGGGAAGAGGAGCTGGGGGACGTCCCGGCGATGGTCGGCCCGGTCAACACGCCCCGGGAGGCCCTGTCGGACCCACAGATCGAAGCGCGCGAGACCGTTGCCCGCCCCACCGAGGCTCCCCCTCGCGTCGGCTTCCCGGCCCGAAGCACCGCCGAACCGACGGCGAGCGACGAGTCCGTTCCCGATCGGGGCGAACAGACCGAGAGCGTGCTCCGCGAGCACGGGTTCGACGAGAGCGACATGGACGATCTCAGGGCGAGCGGCGCGATCGAGTAGGACGAGTCCGATAGGGCGGACGTTTATGATCGCCAGCGATGGACGAGGGGCATGGGCATCGAGACCGATGGCGACGCCGACAGCGACGCGGATACCGTCCGACGAATGGACAACAGCCTCGCGCGGATCGAACGCGTTGGCCACCGCGTCGACGTCCTCATCGACAGACCGGAGAAACGAAACGCGATGAACGAGGCGCTCATGGTCGATCTCACCAAGGCCTTCGAGACGGTCGGAACCCTCGACGGCGTGCGGGCGGCGACGTTGCTCGGCGAAGGCCCTGTCTTCTGTGCCGGAATGGATCTGGGGATGATGCGCGAGCGGGTGGACGATCCCGAGAGCTTCGACCGGGAGGCGTTTCCACGCCTGTTGGCGGCGATCGAGCACTGTCCGGTGCCGACCGTCGCCGGCATTGAACGGGCCGCCCCGGCCGGAGCCTTCGAGCTGACACCGCCCTGTGATTTCCGCATCCTGGGAAGCGATGCGAGCTACGGCGTGATCGAGGTCGGGCTCGGGACTTTCCCACACGGCGGGGCCACCCAGCGCCTGCCGCGGCTGGTCGGGCTCGCGAATGCAAAGGAACTCGTACTCACCGGGAAGTTTATCGACCCCGAAGAAGCGAAACGCTGTGGGCTCGTGACCGAGGTGGTCGACCCCGGCGCGGTCGCCGAGCGGACGCGTGCGTTCGCCGACGACCTCGCGGAGAACGCTCCCCTGGGCATGGAGCGGGCGAAACGCGCGTTGAACAGGGCGCTCGGTACGCCACTGGGGACGGGATTGAAGTTCGAGCGGGCACTGGGGCGGGAACTCGACGATACCCGGGATTACCGCGAGGGATTCGACGCGCGTCTCGAAGGCCGGGAACCGAACTTCGAGGGTCACTGATCGCCGCGCTGGGGGCTTACCACGCCGACGATCGAGAGTCCGGAATGATCGTCCAGTCGTTCAATCGGGCCGTTCCATCCGAAAGCGGCTCTCGACGGCGTCATAGTGACTGCCCGCGAGCCGACCGACCGCATCGACTTCCCCAACGTCTACCTTCCCCTCGCTATCGAGGATCGCATCGTCGAGATGAGCGTAGACGACCTCGCCGGTGGCGACGTGTGCGGAGCCGACGCGTCGCATCGCCTCTAATTCGCACTCGTAGGCGACGGTGATCCCCTCGACGCGCGGCGGCTCGATTCTCGTCGAGGCCGTGCGCCCGAGATCGGCGTGATCGAACTCGCTCTCACC
>PXRA01000081.1:37165-40608 GCA_003021725.1 Halobacteriales archaeon QH_8_64_26 | reverse complement strand
GCCGAGGACGATCGCCTCGCTGATGCCCACCCGCTACTACTCGGGACGCGCAAGCGAACGGTCGCTTCGGACCCGAGAACACGAACGAATGGATCGAAATCACGATTTCGAGATCGACCCGCGCGAGCACCGCTGAGCGGAGAACTACCGATGAGGTACCGGCGAGAACCGGTTACTCGGGAGCGGTATTGCCGGAGTCGGCGTCAGTGCTGGTCTCGTCGATCACGTCCTCCGAGAGGTCATAGACCGTCCGTGCGGCCTCGACCGAGATCTTCCCGAGTTCGAGATCGCGGGCAATCGCCTCGAGATCACGGTCGGCGGGGTCGCCGTAGCCGCCGGCTCCGGGGGTACGGACACTCACGACCGTTCCGGGTTCGAGTTCGCGGACGGCCTTTCCGGGGAGTTGTTCGCCCGTGTCGTCGGCATCGGGCGCTGCGTTCGCCGTCGAACTGGTCGAGAGCGCCTCGTCGAGCAGGTAAGCATCGCCCGGCGTGCCCTCCGAACCGCCGGCGAGACCGTAGGGCGCGTGGCGACGGCGGTCGGCAAGCAGGCTAAAAGTCGCCGTCCCCTCCCGCACGCCGATGTCACGCCGGAGCCCGAGTCCGCCGCGGAACTCGCCGGCACCCCCCGAGTCCTTCCGGAACTCGTATCGCCGCACTCGGAGCGGGTAGGCCGTCTCCAGGACTTCTACCGGCGTGTTCATCGTGTTCGACATGTGAACGTGGATGCCGTCCATCCCGTCCCGACCCGCTCGCCCGCCGAACCCGCCACCCTGGGTCTCGTAGAAGGCATAGGGCGAGCCTCTCTCCTCGCCGTTCCCGTCGCTTTCGCCGTCTTCCTCTGCCAGTTCGCCGTTCGCTGGCTCGCCGTTTACCGACTCGCCTGCCGACGCCTCACCTCTCGACCCCCGGCGGTCGATTCCGCCGAAGGTGACGTTGTTCATCGTCCCCTGACAGCCCGCGACGACGCGCTCGGGGTCGGCCTCCGCGAGCGCTCCGAGGACGACGTCGGTTACGCGCTGGGAGGTCTCCAAGTTCCCGCCGACCACCGCGGCCGGCAGCTCGGGATTCACGATCGTCCTGTTCGGCGCGTCGATCTCTATCGGCCGATAACAGCCGTGATTCGGCGGGATGTCCGGGTCAGTCACACACCGGATCGCGTAGTACGTCGCCGAGGCCGTCACCGCGAAGACCGCGTTGACGGGTCCCTTCGTCTGGGGGGCGGTGTCCTCGAAATCGACGGTGATCGAATCGCCCGCGATCGTCACTTCCGCCACCACCGGCAGGTCCCGGTTGCCCTGGCCGTCGCCGTCCAGAGCGTCCTCGAAGCGGTAGGTGCCGTCGGCCAACGAGGCGATCCCCGCGCGCATCCGTCGCTCGGAGTAGTTCTTAATTGCCTCCAGTGCGCTACTCAGATATTCCGTGCCGTGTTCCGCGAGGAGTTCGCCGAAGCGCTCCCGGCCGGTTCGGTTGGCTCCCTCCTGAGATTTCCGTCGAGTCGGCGGCGACGCTGCCGGCCCGGGCCCCGCCGACGTCAGCGTGGTGGGCACGGTTCGCGGCGTAGGCGACGATCTCCTCGTCGTGGGATTCGACAGTCCCCTCGCTGTCTGCTCGTGGACTCCGTCCGCTCGCATAGTTCGAGGGACCGTCCGGTTCCTCGCTCCCGGCGAAAACGGGCGTGACGAGCGTCAGATCAGGGAGGTGGGCCCCGCCGCGGAACGGGTCGTTGAGCAAGATTCCATCACCTGGTTCGAGGGCCTCCGGAGGGAACTCCTCGATCGCCGCCGCGACCGAGAAGGGCATCGCGCCGAGGTGGACGGGCATGTTCTCGGCTTGGCTGATCATCTCGCCCGCGGCGTCGAACAGCGCACACGAGCAGTCCCGTCGTTCTTTGATGTTCGGCGAGTAGCCCGTTCGGATCAGCGTCGTGTTCATCTCCTCGGCGATCGCCGAACAGCCGTTGCGAATGATCTCCAGCGTCGCCGAGTCGATCTCAATGGCGTTGGCTCCTTCGGTTCCCGATCGGTCTCTCTCACTCATCGGGGAACACCTCTATAAGCAGCGTGCCGTACTCGTCGACTGTTATCCGTTGGCTCGGCGGCAGCACGGTCGTGCTCTGTGCGCCCTCGATAACCGCCGGGCCAGGGAAGCTCGCCCCGACCGGGAGCCGGGTCCCGTCGTAGATCCGCGCCTCGTGGGTCTCGCCGTCGTAGATCACCTCGCGGGTCTCCCGGACGGCATCGTCGATCGACCGACTCCGGTCCTCGATTGCGAGGGACGGCGCACTGACCGCGCCGCGCGCCCGCAGCCGGATGGTGACCAGTTCGATCGATTCTTCCTCGTAGGCGTGGCCGTACCGCTGTCGGTGGGCCTCGTGGAACCGCTCGGCGACCGTCGCAATACTCCCCTCGGTCGATCGGGCCCTTGGGAACCGACACCGAGAGCTCGAAGGCCTGGCCGGCGTATCGCAGATCGAGCGTCCGCTCGAAGGCCGCTTCCCGGTTCGAAAAGCCCTCCTCGGCCAGTCGATCTCGCCCCTCCGCTTCGAACCCCGCGAAGGTCCCTTCGAGACTATCGACGTCTACGCTGTCGAGAAGTCGAACGCGGGAGGTGCTGTAATCGTATAACACGTCGCTCGTCAGTAGGCCAAGCGCCGAGAGCACGCCCGCCGTGCGGGGGATCACGACCCTCGGGATGTCGAGATCGGCGGCGAGTTCGGGGGCGTGTAAGAGTCCGGCCCCGCCGAAGGCGACGAGGGCGAACTCTCGGGGGTCGAGCCCGCGCTCGACGCTCACGACCCGCAGCGCGCTGTAAGCTCGCGTTCGCGACGTCGATGACGTCCTGGGCGGCCTCCTCGACCGACCTATCGAGGGGATCGGCGATCGCTTCCTCAGTGTGGTGCCGGACGTTCGCGGCGTCGATATCGACGTCACGATCTTCCGAGAGGAATTCCGTGGGGCTGAGCCGCCCAAGCAGGAGCTGGGCGTCGGTGATCGTCGGCTCCGTCCCGCCTCGGCCGTAGCAGATCGGGCCGGGGTCCGCGCCCGCCGACCGGGGACCGACGCGCAGCGCCCCGCCGGCGTCGATTCAGGCGATCGACCCGCCACCGGAGCCAACCGTATGCACATCGATCATCGGCATCCCCACGGGGTAGGGACCGACTTCAACGTCGGTCGAGACCACGGGTTCTGCGTCCTCGACGAGCGAGACGTCACAGGAGGTCCCACCCATGTCCATCGTGATCACGTCCTCGAACCCACACCGCTTCGCGATCGCGGTCGCGCCCTGGACGCCCGCCGCGGGACCCGAGAGCAGGGTTCGTACCGGCCGGTCGCGGGCGACGTCGGCGGCGATGATCCCGCCGTTCGACTGCATGATACCGGGATCGCTTCCCAGACCCGCTCGGGACAGTTCGTTTCCGAGATCGCCGATATACCCTTCCAT
>PXRA01000081.1:33617-37076 GCA_003021725.1 Halobacteriales archaeon QH_8_64_26 | reverse complement strand
GCGACGCTCTCGGCGTCGCTTTCCCGAAGCGCCTCGGCGACCGACCGGACGCTATCTTCGTCCAGATCGGCGAGGACCGCCCCGCGCTCGTCGAGGCGCTCGCGCACCTCATACCGGCGATCGCGGGGAACGATCGGCGTCGCTCTCTCGACCTGAAAATCGTAGATGTCCGGGCGGTCCTGGCGGCCGATCTCGAGGATGTCGCCGAACCCCTCGGTGGTGAGCAAAGCGGTCTCGGCCCAGGTCCCCTCCAGGACGGCGTTAGTCCCAACGGTCGTTCCGTGGCCGAGTGAAGAGACCGACTCGAACGCCCAGCCGCCCTGCTCGCGGGCCGCTTCGAGCCCGCCGAGCACCCCTCGCTCGGGAGAGACAGGCGTCGAGGGGGTCTTGTTCACGGTGACCGACCCGTCCCGGATCGTGACGACGTCAGTGAAGGTCCCACCGATATCGACGCCGACGCGGAGTTCGCCGTCGGATTCCGTCTCCGTCTCAGTCCCCATTCCTATTCACCTCGCCGTTTCGTTGCCAGCTCAGGTCGATCCCGACGATGGGCGTCGGTGTATCGGCGAGCCCGATCACCGGGGGGGTCATCGCCAGGGTGAAGACTGCGAGGGCGGCGACCATCACCTTGCCCGTCCGGGAGTTCGGGAGGTAAGAGACCATAGCGTGTCCTGTGCTGACACGACGTTTAAGCATTCGGGAACCGGGCTGGCGGGAGCCGCGTAGTCACTCCTCTCCCGCGGTTCGTGGCTACGGACCACCGATTTTGCGGGAGGGTCGGACCGAGAACCCAACGCTTAGACGGCTCCGCCGTTGGTCCCCTCTCGATGGTCACCGATCGCCCGAACGTGCTCTGTTTCGTCTGTGATCAGCTCCGCTACGATCACCTCGGCTGTACGAGCAGCGACGTGATCGAGACGCCGAACATCGACGCTCTGGCGGATACCGGCGTCACCTTCGATCGCGCCTACGCGAACAACCCGATGTGTATGCCCGCGCGGGCGACGCTTTTCACCGGGCAGAACCCTCACCGCCACGGGGTCCGCTCGAACGGCGTTGCCCTGCCTCGGGACATGCCCGTTCTCCCCGAGTTGCTCTCGGAGAACGGCTACCGGACCCATTCCTCGGGAAAGCTCCATCTCGGCCTCTATACGCTGCCGGCCCCCCGGCAGGTCGCCCACATCGCTACCGAGCTCGCCGAGCGCGCTGACTCGACCTTCGAGCGCACCCTCCGGGACACCCTCGAGGACGTCCTCGATCGGGTACTGGAGGACCCGACGGACGTCGATAGCAGCGGCGAGTCGCGCGAGTCCCACGAGAACTTCTCCGGCCGCGCCGAGGGCGCGCTCACCGGCGCGCTCGAAGAGGCCCACGCGCCGAAGTGGTCGGATACCCCGCTGATCTTCCGGGAGATTATCGAGGAGATCGTCGAGGAGCGGCCCGTCGAGGAGCTTTCGGAGGCCGACTGGGAGCGCTTTGCGACGATTCTCGAAAACCGACTGGAAGCGGTGTTCGCCGAGGTCGGCGCGCGGTCCTATTCGGATCTGGAGTTCGTCCCCGAGGAGTTCCCCGAGGCCCGGGAGGTCTGGGAGTCCGGCCGCATAGACAGTCTCCCCGAACCGCATTATGGCTTCGAGACGACGGACTTTACCGGCGGGCACGTCAACGAGATCTTCGGCGAGTACAAGAACTGGCTGCGCGAGGAGCGTCCGGAGGACTACGAGCGCCTCGGTTTCACCCATCCTGACAACGTGCGGGGTGAGACCTTCCAGGTCCTGAACGAGTGGTCCCTGCCCGAAGAGGCCCACTACAACCACTGGATCAGTAACCGCTCGATCGACTTCCTCGATGAACACTCGACGGGCAGCGACGAGGAGCCCTTTTTCCTATGGAACTCCTATCCCGACCCGCACAATCCCTACGCCGCGCCCGAACCCTGGGGGTCGATGTACGACCCGGCCGAGGTCTCCCCGCCGACCCGCCGCGAGAACGAACTCGAGGAGCTGCCCTCGTTCTACGAGGACGTCTACGCGGGCGACTTCTTCCAGCTCCAGGGCCTCTATACTGATCCCCAGCCGGAAGTGAACGACGAGGAGATCCAGGAGATCATCGCCCGGACGTATGGCATGACGAGCTACCTCGATCACGAGGTCGGCCGGGTGATGAACGCGCTTGAGGAACGCGGGCTGCGCGAGGACACGATCGTAGTGTTCATGTCCGACCACGGCGCGATGACGGGCGATCACTGGATGCTCCGGAAGGGCCCCTTCCAGTTCGAAGGCCTGCTTCGCGTGCCGATGATCTGGAGCTATCCTCAAGAGTTCGCCGAGGGCAAACGCGTTGAGACCGTCTGTAGCCACGAGGACTTCCTGCCGACGCTGCTCGATCTCACCGGCACGCAGTCCCCACACGCGGCCTACGATCCCGAGTACCGGGAGACACCCTCCTCGTGGGCCGGTCGATCGCTCGCCCCGCTGTTGACCGACGAACTCGAGGAGATGGATCGTTCGGTCGTGATCGAGAACGACGAGGACTACCTCGGCTTGCGCGCCCGGACGCTGGTCACGAACCAGCACAAACTCACCGTCTACCCCGGCGAGGAGTACGGCGAGCTGTTCGATCTCGCGGGCGACCCCCGGGAACTGAACAATCGCTGGGACGACGCGGAGTACGCCGAGACGAAAGACCGGCTCCATCGGGAGTTCCTCGAACGACTCGTCACCCAGGAGGGTGCAGTCCCCAGTCGGCGCAACGTCGCCTGATCGAGGCCGTCTACCGCCTCGCCCGCGAGACGATAGACCCCGGCCGCTCCTGGCGTCCGTCAGTTCGGGGGTTCGTGGGGAGATGACCGCAGCGAGGACTATGTTCGGGCCACACCAGGGCTACGAGCAGCCCGGCCCGCAGCCGATGGGGATTCGCCTCAGCGACCCGATCGAACCGAGCGGGGAGTACCGTGTCGCTGTCCCGTCTCGTCCCCGCTGCTCTCGACTCGGTTCTCGCTCTGCCTCAGCGCTGTTCGACTCGCTATCGTCGATACCGACTACGAGGACTCGGCTACTCCTCCGGCGAGATCGGTCGAACCGCCCGGTTCGACCGAACCGATACATACCACTGTCGGTGGTGAAGCTACGTCCGCACGACCGGGATCGGGTACACGATAACACAGTATCGGGACTCGATCCACCGATCGCTCGTACCTCTCAAGTCGATAGATTATTCGTTCGAAGGAGACGAGTTCGTCCGGTCGCATCGGTATTCATCGGCTAATCGAACCACAGAGCTATTCTGAACGAACTCGAGCCTTCCTGTCGGGGGTACTGACCGGCTTTGTTAGAGAAGTCCGATCTTGAGTCGAGATCGCTATAGAGAACGTCTCTATCGGGCGTCGAATCGACTTTCTTAACAAAGCCGTACTGACCGAAAAGTACTTGTGTACACTGAACGTTTAGTCATCTACGG
>PXRA01000081.1:0-33578 GCA_003021725.1 Halobacteriales archaeon QH_8_64_26 | reverse complement strand
CGGCATTGACACCACTCGCACCCTACCCCATCACCCGCGTTCGTCCTGCCCTGTTTCCCTTCCATGTCGGGGTTTCCCGTCGCATGACTCTCCGATACGGTTTCGAACAGTTCGTACCGAAGGCTCTCCTGAACAGGACTCCTCAGGGAGCGTGGGTTAGGGAAAACTGATCCCGACTATGATGGTACTCAGTGCTATCGAGATTCGGTGAGGAGTGATAGCCCGCGCGATACGACGACTCATAACCCGCGAGAAGACCGACGAGCTACTATTGCTATCAGACCCATTCACTGACTCACGCTATCCCGGAACGGGAGCTGTCGTGAGTGAAACGGGGCCGAGACCAGACAGAACAGGCGGTGGCCGTCCCGAACGCGGATAGACAACGATCCAGGAGGCGTTCCGCAGGGAACTCGCGGTCGAGGTCCCCGAATGGGTGAAGTTCGTGCGGACACGGAGGGGATGTCACTGAACCGATCCGATCGGTAATCGACCGCGCGGCGGCCCCAGCGACCGGTTTACGATCGGAATTTCGCTCCGGTATCAGTGCTCATCACAAACGCATCGCTCGCTGATCGGCTCCGTTCGATTCCTTACTCGGCAAGCGTCGCGCTCCTCGTTCGAACGGCCACGCGTCGGCGACCACTGCTCGACGAGGCAGGCCTATCGAGTACACCCGCCGGCCAGGAACTAACGGGCGAAAGAAGAGTTCCGCGAACGCGTCGATCCTTCGAGGGAGGAGCTTAGTCGTCCTCTTCGAGGAGGAACTCGAAGGTGCCGTCGGGTGTCACATACCCGGTCGCGAAGGCCGTGTAGGTCTCGCCGCCTTCGACCTCGACGCCGACCGTCTCGATGATCTCGCCGTCGTTACCCGCAGTCGCCGCGCGGATCTGGAGATCGTACTCGCCAGCCGGCACTTGGACGTACTGCGAGGCGTTGGCGAACGAGACGTTGTCGTACAGCACCGTTGTGCTGTTGTTCTGTTCGATCGTGACGTCGACCGTACTCACACCGGGTGCGGTGTGGACGAGTTGCACCGCGGAGGTGTTCTCGTCAGGAGTCGTCCCGTCGTCCTGGAGCACGATCGGCGTGAAGGCGGTTCTCGCGCCCGGCGTCACCTCGCCGGTCGCGACGATCGTGTAATCCGATGCCTGCAGGGGCAGCGTCTGGTTGAACAACACGGCACTCTCGTTGTCAGCAACGGTGACCGTGACCTGCTGTTCGGCCGGCGTGGTGTCCTCGTAGTCGGTGATCGTCCCCGAGGAGACGTCCGTGACGAACGGCTCGCCGCCGACGTAGACGTCGACCGCCGGGGCGTCGGGCGAGAGATGCGCGACCCGAACGTTCGCGATCTCCCCATCGACTTCCGTCTGTAGGGAGATCGACTCAGCGCTCTCGCCGTAGGCGGTGGCAGTGTAGGACGTACCGTTGCTAACGTCGACCCCGAAGCTCTCGATCACGTCACCGGTGTTGTTCGCGGTCGCCGCCCGGACGTCGAGGGTGTACTCGCCGCCCGGAACCTGGGTGTACTGCGTCGCGTTCCGGAAGGTCGCGTTGTCGAACAGCACGGTACTGTTGTTGCCCTCGCCGACCGTCACGTCAACCGGGCCGGCACCCGGAACGGCGTGGGCGAGTCGCACTGCGGCAGCGTTCGCCGGCGGCTGGGTCTGATCCTGGAGGATCAGCGGCGCGAAGCCGAGCGATCCGTTCCGGTCGTAGTGGGGCATCGCGGTCAGCGCGCTGTCGTTTTCGAGTTCGGACTGGTTGAACTCCGTGCCCTCGACGCCTTCGAACAAGGGCACTTCGACGTTCTCAGTGGTGCCGGCCTCAAGGGATTCCGAGACGCCGACAACGGCACCGCTCTCGTTGTGGATCGCGACGAACCCGCCCTCGGGAACCGTCACCGAATCGACCGTGACGGTCTCACCGTCGGTGCTCTGAGTATCGAAGTCGACCGCGGCGGTCTCGGTAGCGTCCCCGCCGACGTCCATTAGTGCCTGATCGACGAGCGCCCCGCCACCGGCGGTGTAGGGACCGTCCTCACTACCGTTCGAGGCGACGAAGCCGTACTCCTCGTCGCCGTCCGTGTCGGAGTGGGGCATCGCGATCAGCGGGATGTCAGCGTTGTTCTTGAGGTCGGACTGACTGAACTCCGTGCCCTCGACGCCCTCGAAGAGGGTGATCTCGACGTCCTCGTGGGTGCCGGCTTCGAGGTACTCCGAGACCCCGATGACGCTGCCGAGCGTGTTGCCGTCCTGGAGGCTCAGGTTGTGGATCGCGACGAACCCGCCCTCGGGAACGGTCACCGAATCGACCGTGACGGTCTCGCCCTCGGTCGTCTGGTTGTTGAACTCGACGGCGGCGGTCTCGTTGCTCTCGCCGACGGTTACCTGGGCCGTCTCGACGAGCGGTCCGCCGTTGGCGAGGTAGGGACCGTCGGCACTGCCGTTCGAGGCGACGAAGCCGTACTCGCCGTTACCCGTCTCGAGCAGGCCCGTCGCATCGATCGTGTAGGCCTGGTTCGCGTTCACCGTGACGGTGTCGTTGAACACGACGGTATCCGCGTCCTCGGCAGCGGAGATCCGCACCTGGTGCTCGCCGGCCGGGAGGGCCTCGTAGTCGGTGACGTCGCCGTACTCGATGCCGGTGAAGGCCGCCTCACCGTCAACGAAGACGTCGACCTCGGGGGCGTCCGCCGAGAAGTGGCCGACCCGGACGTAGGCCATCCGGGAACCATTAGCCATCGCCGAGCCGTTGCCCATCTGTGAGGCACCGGCCATGCTACTACCGTTCGACATGTTCGTCGTATTGTTCTGCTGTGCGATCGGTCCGGCGACGGTGCTCGCGCCCGCATCCGTCGCCGACGCCGCTGTAGAGGCTGGAGCGCCCATTACTGCCCCGGCACCAGCAGCGAGACCTACCATCGCGACGACGAGACAGACCGATATCGCTCGCCGTAGCGTGGATCGTCTTCCATTCGATATTGAAGCCTCTTCTGTCATAGCTCTGCCACCGGTAGGTTGGCCTGAGGGCTTATAAACATTTATAATTTACTTGCGAGTTACTATTGCGCCAACAAATCCCGGATTCGACCAAACGTCGATCGGCTCGGAGCGATCGAACGACCGGCGCGCCGGTCGCTGTTCCCGAAGCGGGGAGAGGATTCACCCGGTCGGATCGCCAGCTTTTATTCTCCGCTCTCGGTACCCGCAGCATGGATCAGCTCCGCCACTCGCTGCTTTCGGCCCCCGTCATCGAGAAGAACGACTACGAGTACTTCGTCCACCCGATCAGCGACGGCGTGCCGATGCTCGAACCCTCCCTGTTGCGCGAGATCGTGATCGGGATCATCAGGAAAGCCGACCTCGACGTCGACAAGATCGTCACGCCCGCGGCGATGGGCATTCACCTCTCGACGGCGGTCTCGCTGATGACCGACATTCCACTCGTCGTCGTCAGGAAACGCAGCTACGGGCTGGAGGGGGAAGTCCCGCTCTCACAGGTCACTGGCTACTCCAAAGCGGAGATGTACATCAACGACGTGAGCGGTGGCGATCGGGTACTACTGCTCGACGACGTTCTGAGCACTGGTGGCACCTTGCGGGGGATCACCGGTGCGCTCGAGGAGATCGGCGCGGAAATAGTGGATGTGGTCGCCGTGATCGGGAAAATCGGCGGCGAGAACCGGCTAGCCGAGACCGACTACGAGGCAAAGACGCTCATCGATGTCGACGTCGAAGGCGGCGAGGTACTCATCGTCAACGAGGAGGGCAGCGGGTGAGACCCGAGTCCGTCGGCGGCGTCGGAGAAACGCGGCCCGGCGAGGACGCGGGGGTTTTTAGGCTCGACGTTCAATGGCGCTCGTGGCCGCTTCGAGTACGCTGTCGTGGCTGAGTTCGCTGACGCTCGTTCTCGGCGCGTTGCTCGTCGGCGACGCTATCAACGGCGCGATCGTTACGAGCCAGTATCCGGTCACCGCCCCGGCGGCAGTACTTCGGCTCCTCCTCGGGACAGCCCTGATCTGGCTCGGCGCTCGGGTCCGAACCCCGCCGGAGTACCTCCCGAGCGAGAGCACCGAGGGCGAGTCCGCCTCGAAGGCCCCCGAACCGGAAGCCGAGGACTGCGATTTCGATCCCGAACTCTCGCCGCTCGGGGGAGAAGAACCGACGAACGATCGGCGGCGGGACGCGGCCAGCCCGGAAGCCGACGACGCCGAGAGCGGCGTCGCGGGTAGTCCCAGCGATACCAGTGGGGACGGCGACACGAACGGGAGCGCCAGCACCGGCGAGGACGCCGGCAACAGCTCCGCCGGCCGAAGAGGACCACAGGGCGGGAACTGACACCGACGCCGACCGGTCGGGGCTGCGGCAGGTTTTAGTGACGAAGGGCGATACCTCCGGGCATGAGTACGAGTCAGCGTCTCCCGGGCGCTATCGAGGGGCCGCTGGGAGTCGTGTCGTTGATCGTCGGCATCCTCGGTGCCGTTTTCGGATACGTGCTCGTGGTTCTGGGTGTAACGATGTACTTCGATCTCAATTCGATAACCATATCGAACACCCAATCGCTGATCATCGTCGCCAGCGGGTTCGTCGCGATCGTCTTCGCTTACGCCGGCTGGCGCGGGTTCATGCGGTTCGCGTATTGAGATGCCGGTCGACATCAGGACCCATCCCGAAGCGCCGAACCGGGAGGACCTCGGCCACTTTCTCGTCGAGCCGGTCCCCACAAGCACTATCGAGGAGCGACGGGCGGCCGGCGAGAAGTTGATCGAGTACAACGTGCTCGAAGCCGACGACCTCGACGTCTATGCCGAGTTGGATCCCGAGCCCTTCGAACCCGGTCACGACGACATCGGGACGGTTCTCTATCGTCTCGTCCAGCTCTTCGGGACGCCCCAGTTCCCCGAGTACCGAGCCGGGGCTGATATCAGCCACCGGGAGGACACGACGTTTAGGTACCTCTTTACCGTCAAGAAGGGCGCGAGCGATCCCGAAGCCGAGCCCGACGACCAATGGTTGATCACCGTGCACGACTGGCACGTCGGTCTCGGGGTGAGCCTCGCCGAGTGGTGCGAGGAAACGGCAAGCGAGGGAGGGAATAGCCTCGAAGCGGACGGTCACGAGCCGGAGCCCCGTGAATCAGGGACGTTCGACCACGACCGGGCGCTGGCCTCGCTCGCGCTCGTTTATTATATCGTCACCGACTCGGTACAGTGTGTCTTCGCCGATAGGTGGTACTGACCGTGATCGGAGCCGACGACTCGGACGAGCGCGTCTACCGCGTGTTCGAAAGCGGGGTCAACCGCACCCTGCTCTTGCTTGGGGCGGCGTACGCACTCGGGATCGCGAGCCTGCTTAGCTACTTGGTCTTCGATAGCGGCGGGGCGAACGGCGTTGGCCGACTGGAGTTCGCCCTTCTGGCGGCGGCAATGGGCGTGATCTTCTATCTCCTGTTGTACGACGGATCGTTCTGACCGACGTTCGCTCCGTTCCGACCCGTTTGCTGGATGGTCGGTGGATCAGGAGAAGCCGTCGTATCCATGGTAGTCGGGTTGTGGCGTCAGTGGCATCCCTGGTGTTCGTAGCGTTCGTGGTGTTCTCGATCGCCGCTTCGTACCAGACCGGTCTCCCGACGGTCGTTGCCCCAATCTGTCGGTACTGGATCGAACGCGTAACGCTCCCCGTCGTTCCGTTCGCCGTCGTTGCGGTGTAGGTCACTCGGCGCTCGCGGAGGACGCCGCGTGAATCGACGAGCGCCCGGAAGCGGACGTTCCGGATCGAACCGTACGTCGGAGGGGGACGAACGGCGCTCAGCGCCGCCTCAGTGGCGACGACGCGGTAGAGCGTCGTGTCGTTTCGCGATATCGGTCCGACGACTCGGGTTTCGGTTCTGCCAAGCGCCCGGGTGAGGTACGCTCGGTCGGTGTCGGTGAAGGACTCGTGTATTAGCTCCGTCGCTACCTCGGAGTACGCCGTCGTCCCGTTCGCGTACGTCACCGCGCTCAACGCTCGGGTACCGTTCGAGTACACCTCGTTTCGCTTCACCCCGAGAACGGAGACGGACGGACTACCGGCGACGAACGCGGGGACGTTCGTCCCGCTGGCGACGCTGAACAGACGCTCGTGGCCCGCCCCGAGTCGAGTCACCGCTCGGCGTCGCTCGCGGACCGTGCCGTTCCGGTAGGTGATCGTCAGGTTCGACCGTCTCGTGAACGAGGCGTTCCGGAGCACGGCGTCGTGAGCGGCCGCGAGCGCGCTTGCGTTCGCGACGCCCCTGGTAGTGGTCCCCGGCGCGAGCCGTGGCACCGGCGTCGGTGTGGATTCGGTCGTCGGCACCGGTGCCGGCGTGACGGTCCGTGTCTCCGGGGACGAACCACCGAACGCACTACAGCCCGAGAGCACGACCGCACCGACGACGATCATGCAAGCGAGCGTCGCTTGTCGCATGTGGCTATTGTCCGGTACACCCCCTGAACACATGAATCGGGTCCCCGTTTCGTGGACCTATCCGACATACCCACCTGCACGCGGCAGCGACGGCTACCGGCGAGGGGTGATCCGAACAGTCGCCCACGAGACCCTACCCGAAGACGCCCATCGCGGCGAACGCGAGCGCGATAACTCCGAGCATCACCGCGGCGAAGGCGGGCACGACGATCGAATAGCCGTACCAGCCCAGCCAGAAGCCCCCGTAGGCGAGCCCGACCGCGGCCGGGACGGCGAGTAAGAACAGCAGCGAGGAGAGGTAGCTGGCGATCGTCGGCCGATCGGCGTGCCGGGCGTAGGTCCCGCGCTCGCGGAGTGATCGGTCCCGGCTGGGGGTGTCTTTCGCCACAGCTACCTTCGAGAGGGGAGCGACAAAACCTGTGGGGTCGGCTTCTCGACGTCTCGGGGTCTCGCCGTCTCGTCGTTTCAGTGTTCCGACATCCTTCCCGTACCGATCGATTCTCTCAAGCGCTGAGGTAGCCCGAGATAGTGACCACGAGGAGATACGCGGCGAAGAAAGCGAGCGTGTACTGGAACACGACGGTCGGTGCCTCCCCGAGGAAGCGCAGTAGGAGCAGATCGCGGGCGGAGGGAGGGTAGGAAAGCACCCACAGCGGAGCGACGTACGCGCCGAGATGGACCGCGATGCCGGTGGCGTACGCACAGAGCATCGCAGCGACGCTGCGCCGGAGGCGATCGGTCAACAGCGGCACGAATCCCCCGCCGAGCGCGACGAGCACGAGTGGGAGTGTGGTGCCGGCTACCGGCGTGAGGCTCGGCTGTGAGAGGAGAAAGGCACCGAGCCCGGCGAGCACGCCGCTCGGGAGTCCGACCGAAACCGCTCTCGAAAGGGCGCGAACGCGACCACCCCACTGGGGCCGGGTTGTGGGGGCGCTCATCCACCTGCCCTCTCCATCGGTGCACTCACCTCGACGTCGATCGGCTCCCGGACGACCGTGGCCCGCATGTACCCACCGATCGTGAGTCGCCCGGCATCGAGTGCCGCCCGCACTGCCCCGAGATCGCCAGCGCCGACCGGGAGGAAGGTCTCGACGCTCGCCTCGCCGCCGGCCGGAACGGGGGTAGCGCGATCGAACGGCGTGGTCGTGAGACGGGTGAGCCGCCCGCGGTCGTCGGTCGCGACCAACTGCCCGTAGACGAGCGTGAGGGCGTGTGGCGTCGGGTTCGCGACGGTGAGTTCCACGGCCAGCCCGGCGGTCCCGTTCTGCCGCGTCACCTCGGTCGTCGCGTCGGCGACCGCGACCCGATCGACGCCGAGGACGGTCTGGCGAGCGGCGAACGTCGGCGCGGCGAGCGCGCCGGCGACGAGCAACGCGACGAGCAAGGCCCCGAGCACTAGCTGCCGGCCCGTCGGCGTCTCGCTACTCATCGATCCGGAACGGCGATGTCGGTCCGCCGACGGGGAACTCGAACGTTCCTCGCCGATCGGTTTCCGGTGTAGGAGTTGGGAGAGATAACATGTGCCGGTCAGTCGGTCGGGTTCGGTGCAGGGGCCTCTCTCGCCGAGCGGCCGTAGAGGTGACAGGCCGCGACTTCCGTTCCCTCCCCGTCCGCCGCCGGTCGGAGATCGGGGTGGTCCCGGTCACAGATCGAATCGAAGTGCTCATTCAGTTCCGCCTCGGCGCGCTCGTAGTCCTCGTCCAGAACGGCGTCCGCGGCCGCCCGGAGCGCGCGTTCGGCGTCGCCGGACAGATCGAGCGTCGAGGGGTCGATCCCGACGCCCGCCATCGCCCCGCCCTCGGCGTCGATCCGGTGTTCCTCGGGGAGATCGAGCACGAGTTCGCGGGCGAGCAGCGCCTCGGTCGGGTCGCTTGCCCGCCCTCCGACCGCCGAGTCCCCGTCGGCGTCGATCCCCTCGGTACTGATAGCGCGATTTCTGACTTGGAGCTTGAACTGAAAGCCACGCCGGAAGGCCTCCTGGCTACCCTGCCACTCGGCCGGCGGGATGACATAGGCACAGCGGGGGTGGAACCGACAGCCCCGTGGCGGATCGCGGGGACTCGGCACCTCCCCGGTGACGTTCGCCCGCCGGCGTTCGGCACTCGCGTCGATGTCGGGGACCGCGTCGAACAGTGCCTCGGTGTAGGGGTGTTTCGGGTCGGTGACGATCGCGTCGGTCGGCCCTTTTTCGATCACCTCGCCCAGATACATGATCGCCGTCCGATCGCACATATACCGTATCAGCGAGAGGTCGTGGCTGATGAACACGTAGGTGAGCCCGTACTCGTCCTGGAGGCGTCGCATCAGGTTGAGGACGCCGGCCCGGATCGAGACGTCGAGCATCGAGACGGGTTCGTCACAGACGATGAAATCGGGGTCCATCACGAGCGCACGCGCGATCGCGACGCGCTGGCGCTCCCCGCCCGAAAGTTCCTGCGGGAAGGAATCGAGGTAGGTCTCGGCGGGCGCGAGGCCGACGTCTTCGAGCACGCCCGCGACCCGCTCTCGACGCCCGCCGTAGCCCTCGCCGATGCCATGAATTCGAAGGGGTTCGACGACGGCGTCGAGAACGGTCATCCGGGGGTTGAGGCTCTCGAAGGGGTCCTGGAAGATCATCTGGACGCGCTCACGGAAGGACTGCTCCCGATCGCCCGTCAGTCCGGTAACGTCCTCGCCGTCGAAGCGAATCGTCCCCGCGGTCGGCTCGTAGAGCTTGACGAGTAGCTTCCCGAGGGTGGTCTTCCCACAGCCCGACTCGCCCGCGATCCCCATGACGTCGCCCCGCTCGATCCGGAGGTCGACGCCGTCGACCGCTCGTACGGGTTGGGGTTCGCGGCCGAGCAGGCGATCAGCGAGTCCCTGGGTCGTCCCGAAGTGCTTGGTCAATCCGTCGAGTTCGACTAACGGCTGGGTGCCATCTGAGTCCATGTCTCCTCCTGTGTAGCGTTTTCCCGCAGTTCGTCGAGGTCGGTTACGCGATAACACGCCGAGCGGTGTCGGCGACGGTCCTCGGCCTCCATCAGGGCCCCCTCGGCGGCGCGCTCGACGTCGTAGGTCGGCGGGTGTTCGGTGCGACACTCCTCGGTGGCGAAGGGGCACCGATCGGCGAAGCGACACTGCTCGTCGGGATCGGTGAGCGTCGGGGGCGTTCCGGGGATCGATATCAGCCGCTGGCGCTTGTTCGCGATCGCCGGAAAGGAGTTCCTGAGCCCCAGCGTGTAGGGGTTCGCCGTCTCCTCGAAGATCCGGTCCGTAGTACCGCCTTCCATGATCTTCCCGCCGTACATGACCGCCAGCCGGTCACAGATGTCGGCCATGACGCTGATGTCGTGGCTGATGACGAGGATCGCGACGCCGAACTCCTCCTGGAGGTCGTCGAGTTCCTCCAAGATGCGATCCTGGATGATCACGTCGAGTGCGGTCGTGGGTTCGTCGGCGATCAACAGGTCCGGATTGCAGGCCATCGCCATCGCAATCACGGCCCGTTGTTTCATTCCGCCGGAGTACTGGTGAGCGTAGTCGTCGGCGCGCTCGGGTTCGAGCCCGACGCGTTCGAGGAGATCGCGGGCGCGGGCGTCTGCCTCCTCGCTCGTCGTTCCCGGCTCGTGACGGAGAATTGCCTCGGTGATCTGGTCGCCGACCTTATAGACCGGGTTCAAGGCGTTCATCGCGTTCTGTGGGATGAGCGCGACGTCCCGCCAACGGACGTCCCTGATCTGGGGGTCCGAGAGCGCCGCTAGGTCCATCATGCCGTCCTCGCGGACCGGCTCGCCGCCTTCGACTATCTCCCGGCGGGGCGTGCCGTCCTCGGTTTCCCAGGCGGGAAGCACGCTGTCGAAGTAGATCGAACCGTCCGCGATCCGACCGTTGGCATCGAGCAGGTGCAACAGCGACTTCCCGAGGGTGGTCTTCCCACAGCCCGACTCGCCGACCAGTCCGTAGGTCTCGCCGCGCTCGACGGAGAAACTCACGCCGTCGACCGCGCGTACGCTGCCGCTATCGGTGTCATATCGCACCGAGAGGTCGTTTACTTCGAGTAGTGTCATCGGTACTGTCCCGTCTCGTGTCGCGTTCCGGTGTGTGGCATCGGTTCGTAGTCCATGGTGCTTTAGAGCAGGGCGAGCTCAACGCTGTGGGTTGGTCACGTCCTCCATCGAGAAACCGATGAAGTAAAACGCCGCCGCGACGAACGTGATCATCAAGCCCGGCGGGATGAGCCACCACGGCGCGGTGTAGACATAGCCCGCCGTCTGGATGTTCTGCAGCATGATTCCCCAGGAAAGCGCCGTGAAGTCCGCCAGCCCGAGGTAGGCAAGCGATGCCTGGGTGATGATCGCGAGCGCGGCGTCCTGAGCGAGGAAGACGAAGCCGATCGGGAGGACGTTCGGCATGATATGTCTGAAGATCACCCGCGCGTCGCTCGCGCCCGCGACCTTCGCTGACTCGACGTAGCTGCGTTCCTTTAAGCTCAGGGTCTCGCCGCGGATGACGATACAGTTGTTCAGCCAGGAGGTAACGGCGATGCCGAGGATGATGTTGGTCGTCGTGATCCCGTTGACCGCGACGAGCACGATCAATAGGGGCAAGAACGGCAGGCCGTACATCACGTCGACGATCCGCTGGATGGTCTCGTCGATCCAGGTATCACCGTAGTACCCACTGATCAGCCCGAGGGGAACGCCCACTAGACTGGAGAGCAACCCGGCGGCGAAGCCGATATACAGCGCGGTCTCGGCCGAGTAGATCACGAGCGTCGCGATGCCCTGGCCGCCGGCGTTCGTTCCTAATGGAGCGAAGAACGGATCGCCGAAGGCCGGCGGGTGGGGGAGGCTGTTCAGCTGCTCGCCGGTGAGGCGGCCGGGTTCGGTGCCCAGATAGGCCGTCCACTCGGGGGTATGGGGCGCGAAGACTGAGGGGAACAGCGCCCAGAGGCTAAAGATCACTAAGAGTACCAGCCCGATCGTCCCCATCCGGTGTTCGGTATACCGGTCCCACCCGCGCCGGAACCGCTCGATGCGCGGGTTCCATCGTTCCCGCAGCGATTCGCCCGTCGTCGTTCCGTCTTCGGTTGCCATTATTCGTTCTCACCGAACTTGATCCGCGGATCGAGGTACGTATAGATCACGTCGGTCAACAGTCGCATAACGACGACCAACACACCCAACAGGAAGAAAGCCCCCTGCGTGACCGGGTAGTCGTTATTCAGGACTGCCGTGACGATGACTTGGCCCATCCCCGGCCAGGAGAAGACGTTCTCGATGATGATCGAGCCGTCGATCAGGAACGCCAGCGCGATGATCGCGCCCGTCGTCACCGGGATCAACGCGTTGCGCGCGGCGTGTTTGATCATGACGGTCCGCTCGGAGAGACCCTTGGCCTGGGCGAGGAAGACGTAATCCTCGTCGACGACGTTGTTCATCGTCGGGCGCATGATCAGCATCGACCCGACCCACCCAATGAACACGACGCTGAAGAGGGGGAGAGCAATGTGATGGAGGACGTCTATCATAATGTTGACGGCGGTCGGTTCGTACTGGGCGAAGGGACTGAGCATGTATGTGCTCGGGAACCACCCCAGCTGGTAGTCGAACAGCCAGAGGAATAGCCACGCGATCCAAAAGGCCGGCATCGAGTACGCCAGCAATCCGCCGACGAATATCGACTGGTCCTTCTTGCTGCCGCGCCACCACCCCAAGTACATCCCGACGAGCGGCCCGACGGTGTACCCGACGATGAAGACCGCGCCGAAGAGGATCAGCGTCCGGGGCATCCGCCGGACGAACAGGTCCCAGACCGGCACCCCCCAGTTCGGCGAGCGCCCGAAATTCCCGGTCTGATAGTTGATCATGAAATCGATGTACTGACGCCAGAGCGGTTCGTTGAGCCCCCACTGCTCCCGGAGACGTTCGATCGCCTCGGCGTTCATCCCCGGGCTTACCATGCTCGTGACGAACGAACCGGGCTGGGCGCGGGTCAGCGCGAAGATGACGGTCATGATGACCAAAATCGTCAGATACGAGACGACGATCCGCTTGCCGAGATAGCGGGCGCTGATGCGGCTCATCGCCTCGTCCCCTCGGCCAGCCCCCTCCTGTGGGTACCGACCGCTTCGGGCCGGTTCGGTTCGCAACACTCGTCGATCGACCCCCCCGATCCCTCTCGCGTACTGTCTCGTGTGCTGTGTGCGATCACGATGTCGTCGAGTTCCGAACGGTCGTCTCCTGTGCTGCTCCGAAGCGGTTTGGGATGTCCTCCCCGCTATCCATCTACCCCTGTTTCTGGTGGACCTGGCTCATCTCGGTGGCGAAGGAGTAGCCGCCGGGATCGGTGAGGTTCTGGATGAAGCCATCGAAGTCGGCGGTGTTGACCGGCCACTGGACTTCGTCGTAGGACAGGAGCATGTATGGAACGTCGAGGTAGATCTTCTCGACGGCCTGTCCGGCCAAGTCGTTTCGCCGCTGGGAGTCGGGTTCGCCACGGGCCTGGCTGATGAGTTGGTCGGCACCGGCGTTCCCTTCGAGCCCATAGCCCACCGCGTTGTTGAGCAGCGTATCGCTGCTGCCGTCCGCATCGGCGTTGTCGCTGTGGAAGAGGCTATAGAGCGAACTCACCGCGAAGGGCGAGAGGCTGTTCCAGCCCATCGGGTAGATGTCGAAGTCCTCCTGGGCGTAGACCTTATCGAGCATCGTATTGAAGTCGAGTACCTGCGTTTGGATCGGGATGCCGACCGCATGCAGGTTCTCGACGAGTCGCTGGATGGCTTTGGCTTCCTGGGGTTGGTCCTGGGGTGGGTCCTGGAGGAGAACGAGTGGACCGTCTCTCATCTCGGTGATCGTCTCTCCGTTGACGCGGATCTCCTGGTCGGCGTTGTCGGCCTGCTGGAGGACCTGGGACTGGACCGGGCCAAATGAGTAGTCGTGTCTCGCCTCGGTCTGGGAGGCCGTGACGTCGGTAATAGCGCCGGGGTACTCCGAGCCGACGAACGTACCTTGGTCCCCGGAGATGACCGTGCCGCTAGTGAGAAAGTCCCGAATGCCCTGGACGTTCGGCTCGGAGCTCTCGGGGCCGGCCGCACGGAAGGTGAGTGCCTGCGTGGAGGGACCTTCGAGCAGTTCCTGGTCGGCACCGGTCTCCGGGCGGACCTTCTTGTAGCCCGGCGGCATGACGAAATCGCCCTCGAGCGCGTAGCCCCGTTTCAGGTTCTCGGTCCAATAGAAGTCGTCGAACGCGAAGGAGTAGGCCTGCCGGAAGGCCACGTCGTCGAGCGGCGTGCGCCGGAGGTTGAAGGCCTGGTAGCTAAAGCCCGAGTCGGGCCCGGAGACGAGCGAGCGGTTCTGGCTCTCTTTTACCTGTTCGATCTGCTGAGGACTGTCGAGCCCGAGATAGGTCGCGTCGATGTTGCCCTGTAGTAGCGCCTGGTTGAGCGCGTTCTGGCTCCCGAAGACCTGGAAGCGAAGCGTATCGAGGAACGGTCCGCCCGGGGCGAGGACGTCGTCCTCTTTGACCCAATCGAGGGTGTTCAGCGTGTCGAAATCGTCACGGAACGTGAGTTCGACCGCGGTGTCGGGGTTGAACTCCGTGACTTCTCCGGGCCCGAGGCCGACCGGTCCGCCGTTGGCGGTCGGCTCGTACTGCTGGTAGTTGTCGACGTTGCTCCAGACGTGCTCGGGGAGGATCGGGATCTGCAGTTGATTGGAGTCGTAAGTGCCGACCACGCGGTTCATCTCCATCCTGACGTCCCACTGGTTGCCCGAGGCCGTCTCGACGGACTCGATGGGATCAATGGTCGAGACGTACCGTCCGGGCTGGTTCTCCAGCATGTAGTTGTACGTGAACACCACGTCGTCGACGCCGAAGGACTCGCCGTCGGTGAAAGTCAGTCCTGCCCCGTCCCGGACGCTGAACAGAACGGTCGGACTGGGGTCGTTCCCTTCGGTGTTCTCGATCGTCCAGTCGGTGTAGAGACTGGGCCGGATGTCGAAGTCCTTCGGAGTGATGGCGGTACCGAACTCGTTGATGAAATCGAGAATCGCAAACGAGTACGACGAGGAGGTCGCGAGCGTGTTGAGCCCGGCGGGGGCTTCCGGGAGGCCAACGGTGAAGACCCCGCCCTCGGGGATCTGCTCGGGATCCATGTCGGCGTTCCCGCTCTGGGTGCCGTTGCCACCTTGCCCCTGGCTGCTCCCGTTGTTCCCGGAACCGCCATCGTCCCCGCCCAAACAGCCCGCGAGCGAGACGGCGACGGCACCGGCACCACCCGCCTTCAGAAACGAACGTCGGTCGTAGGTGCTATCCGACTGTTGGTTGGGTCGGCGTGCCATACCGTGGTTCTGCGGACCCTCCTATTTAGGCCTATTGATAATTGTCGCACTAATCGGATGAAGTTAACACCTATGCCGAAATGATCGAGCGAACGCGATGATTATTACGTTCTCAGCCGAGATCAGGTGAAGATGTAGAAAATAGCGCGGGATATGCCTGATTGATTATGCTGAACTGGTGTAGCTTCGAATCACCTGTACTGCGGGCAGTTTCGGATCGGCTACGTTGGAGGATCGCTGCTGGCCGCCCGGTAACCGTAGTAGATCGTTCCGGTGACGGCCATTCCCGCCATCGCGAGGTACGCCTCAGCCGAGAGCGCTCGCGTGCCAGGATCCGGTAGGCCGATGCTGAGAAGCGACCACAGTGTCGCGAACGCCGACCCGGCCGCGAACAGCCACGACCCAGCGACGCTCCGATCGAAGCGGGCGGCGACCGCTCCACCGAGAAAACAGAGACCGGCGATCGCGGCGAAGACCTCGCGGGTCGTAACCATTCCTCGGGACCGTAGGCCGACCACCGGCATAAACGCCCGCCTCTCGGAGCCCTGGTCGGGCAGCGCCGGGCTTTAACCGCCGGACGACGTACTGCGGAGCGATGACGGATGCTCTGTTCGTCGTGAGCGAGGAAGGGTACTGGGGCGAGGAATGTACGGAACCGCTGACGACGCTTAGCGATGCGGGCGTCGAGATTACGGTCGCGACGCCGAGTGGCAGTCCACCAGTAGTCGACGAGCGCTCGGTCGATCCCGACCAGGTCGGCGAGGAGACCGCCGAACACGTTCGGGAGATCGACGCGACCGACGATCGGCTCAACGATCCGATCCCGATCGCCGAAGCGAGCGCCGAGTACGACGCGGTCGTCTTCCCCGGTGGTCACGGTACCGAGTGGGACGTCAATCAGGACCGCCACGCCCGCTCGCTGCTCGCCGAGACGCTCGCTAATGGCGATACGGCCCTCGTGGTCTGTCACGCGGTCGGCATCTTGGGATTCACCTGGGGCGATTCGGAAGGACGGATCGTCGAAGGCAAGGACGTCACCGGCTTCCCGAACGAGTGGGAGAAAGGCATCGTTGACGAAAACGATCGGATGCCCGACGGCCGGAAACTGCCCTACTGGGTCGAGGACGAAGTGAAGCAAGCCGGCGCGAACTGGGACGCCGAACTCGACGCCGACACCAGCGTCACGGTCGACGGCGACCTGATCACCGCGCGCGGCCCGGGCTCCTCGGCCGAAGCCGCCGACGTGTTGCTCGAGGCACTCGGCGTCGAAGCCCCCGCCTGAGGTCGGCGTCCGAACTCGATCGCTTCTTTTCGTGATAGAAGACGGCGAAGCGACCGCTACGTCGGCTGTGCTGGATCCCGTCCGGACGAGGACCGACCGGTAGGGACTTGCTCCTCGGTACCGGGAGCGGTCGATCACTCACTCCCGATGGACTCGCCAGGTGAGCAGGCTTTCGAGGACGTAGTTGAGAAGGGCCCCGACGCCGATTCCGATGACATTCGCGAGCACGTACCAGACGCCGAGTTCGGCGAGTACCAACAGGACGCCGGTTGCGACGAGGACGCCGCCGAGGCGAACGAGGTTCGAGGTCAGAACGCGCCGCGCGAGGTCCCGATTCCCGCCCGCTCCCCACTCGGCAAAGGTAACGCGTTCGTTACAGACGAACATAAGTAAAATCGCGGCTTCGGCGCTCGCGAACTTCGCGATACCCAGCGGGACGCTGCCGAGGCCATAGAGGACGACCAGCAGGCCGTTATCGAACAGCGCGCCGAGGACGCCGATCGAGAGGAACTGGCCCAGGCGGACGCCCGACTGGAGCGCGGCCGCTCGTCGACGAACCCCTGCGAGCCGCGGCTCCTCGCTTTCATGAGCGCCACCCGTCCGTCCGGTGGCGTCCCTCCCGCGATTGCCGGGTAGCGCCCCCGGCGAGTGCGTCGCGCCCGACCCGTCGGTCTCGACGCCGGGGTCGTGCTCGGCGGGCCCCGAGGACCCGGGGTGGTCTGTGGACCCAGCGGAGTCGGGCGCGTGCCGATCCATGGTTCGAGGCGCGGTTCCACGAGCAAAAGGATTGAGAAATGTCGCAACGTCCGGGTCCGACCAGCCGATATTTAGGCGTGCTGTACCAGTAGGCCCTATGACCGAGTTCGACCCCGAGCGCTTCGAGAACAAGTACGCCGAGTACTTCCCCGAGCTCCAGACTGCCTACCGGGAGGCCTTCGAGGCGATGAACGATCGGTACGACTCGGAGCTGGTGCATGCGATCGATCAGCAGGTCCTGAACGAATCCGAGCCCTTCTACGAGGGCGACGGTCAGTTCCGGGTAGAGTTACCCGAGAACCCGACCGACCGGGTCACGGCGATCGTCGTGAACGACGAGAAACTCGAAGAGGTGCTCGATATCTACGTTGAGACGATCGAGGCGGAACTCCGGGCCATTTTCGGCTTCGAAGGCAACGACAGCGGGGACCAATAGCGAGGACGGGATTGGGGCGGGTCCCACCACCAAGGCTAAGACGGACCAGTCCTTCCCTTCGAATATGAGTGAAACGGAGGCTCGACGCGGCGAGGACGAACTGCGCGAAGAAGTGTCGAACTTCCTGCGCCGTAACTTCCCCCAGATCCAGATGCACGGCGGGAGTTCCTCGATCACCCACCTCGACGCCGAGTCGGGGGAAGTCAGTGTGCAACTCGGCGGCGCGTGTTCGGGCTGTGGTATCTCACCGATGACGATCCAGGCGATCAAGGCCCGCATGACCCAGGAGATCCCCGAGATCAACCAGGTCAACGCCGACACCGGTATGGAGGGTGGCGGCATGGGTGGCGAAGGCGGCATGGGCGGGATGGAACCCTCCTTCCCCGGCGAGACAACCGAGGACGACGAAGGCCCCCAGGCTCCCTTCTAGACCGAAGACCACGTCGTTCGATCACGTTTTCTTTCGACGCCATCCCCTGAGCACCCTGCCTGTCATTGCTATCGGTCAGTGGGCGACATACGCCGGCAGGAGGGAAGGGACAGCAGCCGGTGGCTGCCGCGATGGCATCGACCGACCCTCAGGCCGAACGATATCGCTCGCGAACCGTCGCGAACAGCAGCCACGCTCCACAGGCGAGCAGGACGATCGCGTTCAGCAGTTCGGGCGTCCCGACCCAGGTCGGTAGAACGAACTTCGCGAAGGAGGCGTATTCGGTCACGGTGCCGACGATCGGGGCGTCCTCGAAACGACTCTCGGCCGTGTCGCCGACGACGGGCCCGCCACTTTCCTCGGGCACGCCCACCCGATCGGCGCTGTAGGGAAGCGCAACACCCTGATACTCCCAGACGATCGTGCCATTGGGCGCAACCTCGATCACCCGATCGTCGACCGAATCCGTAACTAGGGTATCGCCGTCAGGGAGACGATCGGCGTTCCGGGGCCAGGTGAGAACCGCTTTGCCGCCGAACTTCCAGCCGATAGTGCCCTCGGCATCGACCTCGAGGATCCGCTGGTTCTCCGAGTCGGCGACCAGTATCGTCTCGTTGTCCGCGAGCCGATCGGGGTTGTGCTGTTCGTAGAGCAAACTGTGGTTGCCGGGCCGGCCATAGACCTCGACTACCTCTTTCGACTCGCGGTCGACCTCGATCATGCCATCGAAGTTGCGGACCGAGAGCTGGAAATTCCCGCTGGGAAGGCGGTCGATGTCATTCATGTGCGTCCAGTCGGCCTCCCCACCCGGATTGGGGTCGCCGCCGTACGTCTCGTAGAACTCGCTACCGGGCGCGAGGTACGTATCGGCCTTCCACTCCCAGACAAGCTCGCCCTCACGATCGACGACGAACGCGCAGTCGTTGCCCATGTCGATGATAGCGGTGTTGCCATTTGGGAGGCGATCGGCGTCGTGGACCTCGTGGTGGGTGATGTAGGCGTCGTACCAGCTGTACTCCCAAAGGACCTCCTTCGAGCCGTAGTCGAGTTCCTGAACCCGGTTGTAGACACAGCTCTTCGGCCTGGTTTCGAGGGTACGATCGGGGCACTCCGCCGCCGGAAGCCGGGTCGCGACCGCGACCTGGACGTTGCCGTTCGGGAGTACTTCGGCGTCGAAGACCCGTGAGTTCTCGGGAACGTACTCCCAGACTACCTCGCCTGCGGGCGTGACCTCAATCAATTTGCCGTTGTTCCGATAACTCTGAGCACTGATGAGCGTGTTCCCGGGCGTCGGGGACTCCTTCGTGGCGTTCGACGCGCCCTCGCCGGCCGACACCGCGCCGCCGACTTCACCGATGCCACCGATACCGCCAGCCACACCGAGAGCGGCCTGAGTGCCGAGCGAGAGCGCGAGGAGTAGACAGAGCGCGGCGAGATACGTCCGTGCCGTCCAGCGACCCATACTCCCTCGGAGGGGGCCCCGCTCCTAAGCGTTTCCACCCGATGAAGCGACTCGACAGCACGAACCCGATCAGAGCGCTTCGAGCAGGCCGATCGCGGCCGCCGCCAGTAGCGTCTCGAAGACGAACGTGCCGAGCGCCGAGAGGACGATAAACTTCCGACCGTCCATCCTTGCGAAGCCCGCCGGAACGGTGAGCATCCCCCGCGTGAACGGAAGGGAGTTACTCACAGGAACAACGAGTGGTCCCCAGCGATCGAACCAGCGATCGAAGCGATCGAGGCGCGCCTCGCTCACCCGGAACCACCGCTTTCCGAGCAAGTACTCCCGGCCGCCGCGTTTCGCGAGTACGAATAGGAGGTACTGTCCGGTCGTCGCGCCAAGCACCGCGACCGCGATTATCGCAACGTTTTCCGCGAGCGTGCCGCCGATCAACAGTACCGATCCGGGGACGATGGCCTCGCTGGGCATGATATACATCAACATCGCCCCTTCGAGCACGAAGATCCCCAGCAACGCGACGTAGGCGAGTTCGGAGGTGAGCAGATCGCGGAGGAAAGCGGGCATCTCCGAGAGCTGGGCGACCGCCGTGAGCATTACCGATCGATACCCCGGTAGCTAATTAGATCCTTTCGACTCGTACCGACTTCCCTCCGCATGGCGCTCAATGAGGGGATCGTGAGGCCGTGAAGCCGGGCGGTAAGACCGATAGGGTCGAACGCGACGGACGGCAGGGCTCGCTTTCGTGTCGGCTGCAGGGAGTATCCTTATGCGAGTCGCCTCGATAGTTCCGGGCGATGACCGCTCGGTACGCGCGACGGGACCTCCTCCGGGCGGGCGGGGCCGTAGGGCTTACCGGCCTCACGGGACTCGCGGGCTATACGATCAGCGATGCGCCGGACGATCCGCCGGTCGATGTCAGGGGGGCGCTGTATCTGCCCTCGCGGGCGTACAACACCTACCAGATGTGGCACGGCTACGATCGGTCGGTGATCGAGCGCGATCTGGAGTACGCGACCCGGCTGAATCTCAACGCGATTCGCACCTGGCTCAGCTACGAACACTGGCAGGAATCCCCCGAAGAACACGCGGCGGCGATTTCACACTTCCTCTCGGCGGCCGATCAACGGGGGATCGAGGTGCTTTTCGGCCTCTTCGAAGGTGTCGGCGTCGACGCGACCCCCAAACGACTCGCGAATCGGGATCCCAGAACCGCACGAGCGATCCGCTCGCCTTCGCTCACTATAGCGCGGAACCCCGAGCAGTGGGACGAACCGAAGGGATTCGTCCGCTGGTTCATGGATCGCTACCGGAGCGACGACCGGCTGTTGGCGATCGAGGTGATGAACGAGCCGGGGTGGCGTCCCGCCCAGAAGGCCTTCGCCCGCGGGATGTTCGAAGCGATGCAACGCGAGGCCGGGGCGGTCCCCCTGACCGTCGGGTCGACGAGCCTCGCGAACGACGCCGATTACGCCGACTGGGGCTCACAGCTCCACCAGTTCCACTACAACTTCCCTAACAACGCGGGAATCTACCGCCGGCTACTCGACGAAGCCGAGGACGTCTCGAAGACGACCGGAAAACCGGCCTGGCTCACCGAGTGGCAGCGCACCCGCTCGGGCAGTGGCTTTGCCGCACCGATTTCGGGCGCGGAGTGGCAGCCGGACTACGAGACGCTCGCGCCCGCGATCCGGAAGGCGGGTACCGGCAACTTCTTCTGGTCGCTAATGGTGAAACCCGCCTACGTGCTCGTCCAGCGGCGGAAAGGGGTTCTGTCGGGAGTCTTCCACGAGGACGGCGCGGTCTGGGATCTGGGCGACGCCCGGGCGTTGAAGGCGATGTCCGGCGACCGAACCTTCGAGGGCCGGGAACGAAAGGAGTGGCCCGAGTGGGCCGCCGCTGCCAACACCCGCAACGACGGTCAGTAACGGTCGATAGCTCGGTAGCCGGCGTTCGCGTCCTTGTCTCGCCTTCATCGAGCCGTTGCTACCCCGCCATCTCACAGGAGCATCCAGACGTCGCCGTAGTCCAGATCACTGTCGCCGTCGAGATCTAGCATCTCGCGCTGATCCGCGTGGAGATCGCCGACACCAGTTAGATCCGCGCTCACGACGCCGAACAGCGCGATCGCGTCGTAGAAGCCGACCTCCCGGTCGCCGGTTACGTCCTCGTACCCTCCGTCGCCGTCGGTGTCGAGCGGCGGGCCGACCGTGACTTGCTGGCCGAGGAGATCGACGGCCGTCAGCTCGGCGTAGATCCCGGTCCCGTAGTTGTCTTCGACGGTGTTGCCCGACAGGGCGGCGAGCGTCGATCGCGTCACGCGAACCCCGATCAGGTTCTCGCTTGCCGCGTTGTTGATCACCCGTGTGCCGGTCGCGTTCTCGATTCCGAGGCCGATGGCGTTGTCGTCGGCGGTGAGGTCACGGAGGGTGCTATCCCGGACGCCGCGATGCCAGACGCCTTTGTGCCAGTCCGAGACGGTGAGATTCCTGACCGTCACGTTCTCGATAGGAGTCGGGGAGCCGACGTAGACCCCGACCGAATCGGTGACGCCGATACCGTCGATCCGGTGGCCCGCCCCGTCGAGGACGACGTCGCTCGCATTGATCCAGAGGCAGTTCTGTGAGGTGCGCGTCCCCTGGTTATCGGTAAGGTTTCGCGTCAGGACGTACCTCCCGGGTTCGTTGATCGTCACACAGCCAGCGACCGGCGTCGCGCCGGCCCCGCCCGTAGAGCTCAGGCCGCCGCCGATACCGGCGGCGTCCGGTTCGGCCGCGCCACCGGAGCCGCCATCGGCACCGAGACCCCCGACCGGGCTTCCGGCGAGCAGACCCGAGATCCCGACGCCCGAGACGACGCTCGCGGCGAGGGCGACCGAGAGGACCAGGGCGAACCCGATCGCGAGGCGGGATCGTTCCTCGCCGATCATATCCTCCGGTAGGTAAGCGATCGTTTATACTTGTTCGTCCAGCGCTCGGCGAGGGAAACACGGGAGGAACGACGGGAAACGAAGGGTCGATCGAGCAGTGCTGAGCAGCGGTCGGGACACTGATCGGGGTCTTTATTCCCATCGATGGCGAGCGTCGAGTATGGATCGTCACGCGCAGGGGCGAAACGTCGTGTTCGTCGTCATGGACACGGTTCGGAAGGACCGGCTGTCGGCGTACGGGTACGATCGCCCGACGACGCCCGGTCTCGAAGCCTTCGCCGAGGAGGCACGCCGCTATGAGGAAGCCGTCGCCCCGGCGCCCTGGACGCTGCCGGTACACGCCTCGATGTTCACGGGACTATACCCGAGCCAGCACGGCGCGACCCAGGAAAACCCTTACCTCGAGGGCGCGAGAACCCTCGCCGACTCGCTCTCCCGGGCCGGCTACGCCACTGGCTGTTACTCCTCGAACGCCTGGATTACCCCTTATACTCGGTTGACCGACGGCTTCACCCACCAGGACAACTTCTTCGAGGTGATGCCCGGCGACGTGCTCTCCGGACCGCTCGCCCGGGCCTGGAAGACGATGAACGACAACGAGACGCTCCGCTCGTTGGCCGATCGATTAGTGAGCCTGGGCAATCGTGTCCACGAGTACCTCGCCGGGGGCGCGGGCGCGGACTCGAAGACCCCGGCGGTGATCGACCGGACCATCGAGTTCGTCGAGGGCTCCGAGGAGCCGTACTTCGCGTTCGTCAACCTGATGGACGCCCACCTGCCCTACCATCCGCCCGAAGAACACAGGAAGGCGTTCGCCCCCGGCGTCGATTCCAGTTCGGTGTGTCAGAACTCCAAGGAGTACAACTGCGGGGCGCGGAACATCGGTGCGAAAGGATGGGAGGCGATCAGAGGGCTGTACGACGCCGAGATCCGCCACGTCGATAGCGAGATCACGAGACTGTTCGAGTGGCTACGCGCGAACGACGAGTGGGAGGACACCTTGGTCGTCGTCTGTTCGGATCACGGCGAACTACACGGCGAACACGACCTCTATGGCCACGAGTTCTCGATCTACGATCCCTTAGTGAACGTCCCGCTGTTGGTCAAACACCCCGACGTAGAGTCCGGCGTCGATACCGAGACCCAGGTCGAACTCCTCGATCTCTATCACACGATACTCGATCACACTGGCGTCGAGGCCACCGCCGGTGGAACCCCGCTCGATCGGGACCGATCGCTGCTCTCGGGTAGCTACCGGGAGTTCGAGGGCGGCGCGGACGCCTTCGTCGAGTACTACCGACCCGTCGTCGAACTGAATCAGTTAGAGAGCAAAGCCGACGCCGCCGGCGTCGATCTCGACCGGAACTCGCGGTTTTACTCGCGGATGCGGGCGGCCCGCCGTCCCGCCGGGAAGTACATCCGGAACGAGCGCATCGCCGACGAGGCCTACCGGCTCGATGCCGATCCCGGTGAGACCGAGAACCTGTTAGGCGAGGGCAGCGCCGCGAACGGTAGCGACGCGGACGACGGCGGCGACGCGGACGACGCGGACGGCGAGATCGCGGCGATCGAAGGCGCTCTTCGGGATTTCGAGGCCCGCGTCGGTGGCTCGTGGGAGGAAGTGAGCAATGAGGACGTTCTCGACGATATGGGCGAGGACGCGAAACGCCGGCTCGAAGACCTCGGTTACATCGAGTAGCCGGATACCGACCGTCCGACCCACTTCTCCTTGATCCCGTTCTCTTCCCGAACCGATCGGAGCTTCGACAGGACTCAGCGCACGCCCTGCGATCGCTCCCAGGCACGGACGAGATCGCGAAGCGTCTCGGTGATCGGCACCGGTTCGCTTGCCCGATCGGCGACATAACCCGAGATGGCGTCGATCTCGGTGCGCCGGCCCTGCCGTCGGTCCTGTAGCATCGAGGAGTCGTTCGCGGCGGTCGTTCCGAGCACCTCTTCGAGCGCCGCGAGCGCCCGGCCCTCGGCCAGGTCGATTCCCTCTTCCCGTGCGACGCGGGCGGTCTCGCGGGCAGCGCCGGTCGCGAGGCGGTTGGCCTCATCGGTGCGGAGCGCGCCATTAGGGGTTCCCGTAAGCGCCGTTACGGGATTGATCGCGGCGTTGACCGCGAGTTTCTCCCACAGTCGTTCGATCATATCGCCGGCGATCGTCGTCTCGATGCCGGCCTCGCGGAAGGCCGCCCCCATCCGGCCGGCAGCAGCACGGTCAGCGCAGTCGACGCGATCGGCGCGATCAGTGCAGCCCTCGCGGTCGTCGCGGTCGCTTCGTTCCGACTTCGTCTCCGGAAGCGCTCCGAGGACGACCTCGCCGCGGCCGGTACATTCGACGACGCCGGGTTCACGGTACAGCGCGCCATAGGTGCAGGTACCGGCGAGCACCCGATCGAGTTCGGTTCGGAGGACCTCTTCGTTGCCCAGCCCGTTTTGCAAGGAGAGCACGCGATCGGCCCGACCGGATAGCGCCCGAGCTGCGCTCTCGGTATCGAAAGCTTTGGTCGTGACGACCGCGAGGTCGGCCGCCGACGGGGCGTCGGTCCGGGCGTCGGGATCGGTCACGAGCTCGATCTCACCGGTGAGTTCGAGCCCGGATCGGCGTACCGCCTCCATATGGGGATCGCGGCCGACGAGCGTGACGTCGTGGGCTCGGGCAAGCAACCCACCCATTAGGCTTCCGAGACTGCCCGCACCGAAGACGACGACGTTCATCAGGCCGTGTATTCGCCGCCAAGGTATGAAAGCCGCCGGTTCGAAGAGGCGTTCGAAGGATTCAGTATCGGCCGGACTCGATGGTTAGCCATGAGCGAGGGCAAGGACGACGGCGGGGTAAGCCGGCGAAAGTTCCTCCGAACGGCCGCCGGCACGGCGACCGCTGCGGGCGCGACCGGCACTGCCGCCGCACAGGAAGGCGGAGGCAACGAAAGCGGTGGAAACATGAGCGCCGGTGGCAACGGAAGCGGCGGCGGGGGCGGCGGTGGCGCGACCACGACCGTGGCAGTCGGGCCCGGCGGGCAGCTCGTCTTTGAGCCCGAGGAGGTCGAGATCGAACCGGGCGGGACCGTCGAGTGGGTTTGGGAGTCCGGTGGACACAACGTCGTCCCCGAGGAAGGCGAGTGGGGCTACGAGGAGATCGCGGGCCCCGGAACGACTTATTCACACACCTTCGAGGAGGCGGCGTCCTTCGAGTACGTCTGTGAACCCCATGCGGGAGCCGGGATGGTCGGGTCGGTGACGGTCGGGTCCGGCGGCGGTGGGGGTTCTTCGACGATCCTGCCCAGTAGCGCGAAAGCCATCGGCGTCGCCGCGACGGCGGCGATGATGTCGACGCTCGGGCTGGCGTACTTCTTCATCCGCTACGGTGGCGACTACGAGCAACCCGGCGAGTGAGCGGGTCGGCGACGATCGGGGTGCTCCCGACGTCGAAATCGTAAACGCCGATCGTTCGGCTCGCGGACCGACCTGCTACCGATTTATCGCCATCGAGAGTCGTTCCCGGTAGACGAGGTGTGCAGCCGGCGACACGCGTTCGCAAGCGACCGCAGGGAACCGTTCGAAAGACCCGGAGCGTCTCTCTGCTGTGATCGGAACCCGAAGAGTTCTGGTTCACTCACGAGAGCTACGTCCGTGTGAAGGTGGCCTAAAGGTGGCACAAAGACAGCATGAACGTGGAACGTTCCAGCCCTAAGCCGGGAAGCTTCGATTTCGACGCTGGAAGAAGGCGCGAACTGCCTCCCGAATCACGCGAGCGAAGACCTTAGCGGAAGGTGCGCTTAGAAGAAGTTCGCCTGCCGGTAGACGTCGATCCCTTCGTCGGTGATCTCGTAGGGTTTGGTCTCCCGGGAGTGATCGGCATTGCGGATCTTCTTGATCTCGACGGCGAGTCTGGTCTCCTGGAAGTCGGAGGGCCGGACGTACTGAAGAACGACCACGGCGTCGGTGAGGCACTCGACGATGCTATAGCGGGAGGCATATGCACTCTCGGTCGCGGCCTCGCTCGCGAGCAGCGTGGTGACGCCCGCTTCCTTCAGACTCCGGGCGAACGCAAAGATCTCCGTCCGACGTTTCACGGGATCGTCGTACATCGTCTCGAGCAACGAGACCGAGTCGAGCACGACCCGCGACGCGCCGAACTCGGCGATCAGGCGGGGGAGTTCGCTGCGGATCCCACGGAGGCTCGTCGCCATCTCGATCGGATCCACGTCGACGACCGCGAGTTCGTTCCCCTCGTAGTGCTCGAACGCCCAGCCTTTCTCCGCGGCGGTATCGAGTACCGCCTCGCGGCCCTCCTCGAGGGCGATGAAGATCGCCTTCTCGTCGTTGTGGAGTGCTTGCCGGAGGAACTGGAGGCCGACCGTGGTCTTTCCCGTGCCGGCGCTGCTGATCACCGTGATCAGCGATCGCTCCGGGATGCCGCCACGGACCATCGCATCGAGCCCCTCGATACCCAGGTCGACCCGCGGGATGGCCGAATCGACCGCCGCCTCGTCCTCGTATTCTACGGGGCCGTCTCCGCTCCCGGCGCTTCCGGACCCACCTGCCCTACCGCCGGCCCCGAACGCGTCAGCGAAGCCCTCCTCGGACAGCCCCCCCGACCCGCGCTGACCGCTCGTGGCACTGGCGTCATCACCCACCTCGCCCTCGCCGTCTCCCCTCCCTCCATCGTCCCGATCGCCCGGTACTGACCGCTCGGAACCGTCGGTCACCGCCGATCGCCCCGAACGAACCGCCTCATACCCCCTGATCGTCCCGCCATCACTGATCAATTCTCGCTGGGATTCGATCCCGAACGCTGACCGCACGGTGGGGTTCGGGCGACGATCCGGTCTGGCGGCGATCCGGTCGGTAGCGATCCGGCGTGGGTCGAAACCCATAACGAACCCCGGACCTAATTGCCGTGTAATGAGCCACGGGCTGCCGGACGTACAGGCCTCGCGTCCGGACGTGACGGTGGGGTTGAATCGCGTCGGCGTCACCGACGTCGAGAAACGGGTCTCGCTGTCGCGCAGCGGGGATTGTCCAGTCGTGTTGATGGCGACCTTCTCGGTCTACGTCGATCTGCCCGGCTGGCGCAAGGGCGCGGACATGAGCCGCAATATGGAGGTCATCGACGAGACGATCGAGGCCGCCGTCCGACAGCCGGCCTACCGGACCGAGGAGGTCTGTGGCGACGTCGCCGAACGCTTGCTCGAGAAACACGAGTACACCTCCCGCGCGGAGGTCAGCATGGACGCCGACCTCGTTCTCGACGAACAGACCCCGGCGACCGAGCGACCGACCCAGCACACCGTTACGGTCAAAGCGGGCGCAACGGCCACCGAGGAGGGTACCACCGAGGAGATCGGCGCGGAGGTAACCGGCATGACGGTCTGTCCGTGTTCCCAGGGGATGTCCGCCGCTCGCGCGCGCGAGACGTTACTTGGGTTGGGGGTCGAGGAGGAGATCGTAGAGCGCTTTCTCGAGGAACTCCCCCAACCGGGCCACGCACAGCGCGGACATGCCACCCTCGCCGTCGAGAGCAAGGGCGAACCGGAGATCGATCTGCTCGACGTGATCGACGTTGCCCGCGACGCGATGAGCGCGCGGATCTACAACTTCGCGAAACGCCCCGACGAGGATTACATGACCCACCGCTCCCACGCGAACGCGAAGTTCGTCGAGGACTGCGTGCGGGACATGGCCGCGGGCTGTGTCGCCCGGCTCGAGGCGCTTTCGGACGAGGCGGTGGTTTACATGGAACAGTCGAACGACGAGTCGATCCACCAGCACAACGCACACGCCGAACGGGTCGCGACCCTCGGGACCCTTCGCGAGGAACTGAACGGTGACGGCGAGCCGGTCCCGGCCGCCGACTGACGCCCCGATCTCCGAGCTACCGCTCTGGCTCGCATTCTCCCCGCTTCCCTCTCGCTCGGTAGCGACGCCTCGCTGACCGAGGCTAAAACGTTTTGAGGCGGGACCGAGTAGGCAGGGTATGTTGCTCCGGATCATCGGGCTGCTCCTTCTCATCCCGCTGTTCGACATCGTGCTGTTGGTGTTTATCGCGACCCGCTTAGGGGCGCTCCCGACGGTCGTGCTCGTCGTCCTCACCGGGCTGATCGGCCTGTTGCTCGTCCGGGCGGAGGGCAGACATACCGCCCGGAAGATCCAGAACAAGCTCAGCCAGGGCCAGCTCCCCGCGGACGAACTGCTCGATGGCGGCTTGCTCATCGCCGCCGGAGCCTTCCTGCTCACCCCGGGCCTGGTGACCGATCTGGTCGGGCTGGTCCTAGTGATTCCCCCGAGTCGGTATCCGATCCGCGTCGCGACCAAACGCTTCGTCATCCGACCGTACGTCAATGCCCGGACCGGTGGTCTGTACGCTGGGACGGCCTACACGGGGGGCTTTCCCGACCCTGAGGACCGGAGCAGTGACGAGGACACCTACGACGTCGACCGCGATGATTACAACGTCGAGGACTGACGCCGGTCTATCCCCCTTTTATCCGTTCGGCCTTCTCCTCGTAGCGGTACGGCGAGCCTCCCTCGACTGCTGTCCGAGGCACCGAAGAGAAACGCTTAAACGAACCACGGGACAACGCCGAAACGCGCCTACCTGGGCCAGTGGCTCAGTCAGGTAGAGCGCTCGGCTGATAACCGGGAAGTCCACGGTTCAAATCCGTGTTGGCCCAGCTTCAAGGGCTGACCTGCTTCCCCAGCCACCTAACTCCGATCCGACTACTGACGAGCCATGGGTACGCTCGCCCTCGAGTCAGCCACCCGATCTACCGACCGTCCAGGAGCTTCTCGGCTCGCTCTATGTCTCCGGGAGTGTTTACGTTCACTCGCTCACAGCCCAATTCGACCGCTTCGATGCGCGCCCCTGCACGTACCAACACGCCGATCCCATCCGGCAACTCGTACTCGCCGCGATCGGAGGGTCGACATAGTTCCAGCGCGGCGAAGACCTCCGCCGGCAGCACGTAACAGCCCGTCGTCGCGAGCGTCGATGGCGGTTCCGTGGGCTTCTCGACGACGTCGATCACCTGCCCGCCATCCGCTTCATCCGCGACCGAGACGACCCCCGTCTCCCGCGCCGTTTCGGTATCGACCTGCTCTACCGCTAGGATGGCGTCGATTCCCGCCTCATCCATCCGCTCGATCGCACCGCGTAGATCGCCCGCGAGCACGTTGTCGCCATTGAGCACGACGAACGGGCCATCGACGTGTGGCGCGGCCTGCAAGACGGCGTGACCGAGTCCCTGTCGCTCGCGCTGGTGGACGTAGGTGATCGCCAGGCCTCCGAAGGCGTCGCCGAAGCGCTCGATGATCCGTCCGGCCCGGTAGCCGACGACGACCACTACCTCGCTGACGCCGCTCGCGAGCAGCGTCTCGAAGACGTGAGCGAGCAACGGTTGTCCGCCCACTTCGACCAACCCTTTCGGTCGGTCGTCGGTCAGCGGTTCCAGTCGCGTTCCCCTGCCGGCGGCCGGCACGACCCCGATCACGGCGGGAGTCGGGCCGACGACCCCCTGAAGGTATCGCCGTCTCTCGCCCTCCTTGCTTCGAGTGACCAACCACCATACTCATACCGCTGCACTGGCATTCCTCCACCGTATGACGGGTGACTCGAACGATCACCAGTTGCCGCGCGATAGCACCAAGCCGACGTCCCGATCACAGTCGATGATGGAATGTACCGACTGTGGCGCGACTTTCCCCCGATCCGAAGTCAAATCGACGGCCATGACGCAGTCGTCCCGTCCGGACTGTGGTTCGGGGGAGCTCCGATCCTGCCCCGATCGCTCGTAGGGAGGCCACGATCGGCCGGTGTAAGTCGTGAGCCCTCGCTTCACGTCCCGATGACCTATCGAACGGAACGGTGCTGGCTACCACGGTAGGAGGACCGGCGACCGACGGTGACGCTCGAACCGCGGGCGAGAGCGGGCGCGCGAGAGCCTCCAGCAAACAGTGAACGACCGATACGTTCAGGTCACCGCGTCCGGAACGCCTCCACGGAATGACGGGAGAATCGGACGGACACCAGCTACCGCGCGAGGGCGTTGAGCTGAACATCGAGACGAAGGCCACGATGGAGTGTCCCGACTGCGGTGCGATCTTCCCTCGATCCGACGCCAGGATGTGGGCGAAGACCCGACTGCTATGCCCGGACTGCGACTCCGAGGCCATTCGACACCGAACCGGAACCGATACCGACGACGCCGACGGTTGATCGGTTGCCGATAGCCCGCGGACGGCGTGGTGTCCTCGGCAGCACTCATCGGTGTTTCCCCCCACAGCTAAGGACTCGCCGAGGAGCCGTCGCATCGATACTGGCTCGGCTCCGGTACGCGGCAATCGGGTGATCGCCTTCACTCGATGGTGTGTTACGCACCGAACGAATTACGACGGAGCTTCGGTAGGAATCGCCACATTCCCCCGAGGCATAGTATTATTACCTGGTAGGGAAATTTATGTCGAACCGCGTGTAGTCATAGATCATGGACAGGAGGAAGAGAGGGAGGAAGTTTCGGGACGCATCGGTTCCGGACGAACTCGCGGACCTCCAGGAGGGGGCCGTTCTCTACGATCGCCATCGGCGGGAGTGCTATCAAGTGGCTAGTATCGATGAGACCAGCGTCGGACTCCATCGGGACGGGACTGACTTCTCCATTCCCCGTTCGTTTCTGCTCACCTGGTATCGACGGCGACTCTTCCCGATCGAGGAGTCCCGACGTATCGACGCGCCCGAGTGGTGTTCCCGACGGCAGGGACTTTCTCGAAACGAGGAAACCAGCGCGCAAACACTCATCCGATAGAAGGGGATTCCGTTCTTCGGTTCGGAACGATTGCTTCCTGTCGGGCCAGCAGGCTACAGGTAGGACGTCCGACAGTAGTTCGAGGTAACGACGATGGTACGCGATCGCGCCGACGGGGAGGTTAACCTCGGTCGGCCCGGCCGGTCCGATTGACTCGGCGATCAAGCTTTCCCCTTCCGATAGGAGAGCTTCTAAGTACCTCCTGACCGAAGCGCGCCTGCATGACGGACCTCATCGTCCAGTCGGCAGTCAAAGAGCGGCTCGATGGTATGAACGTCGCCGCGGAGTTCTACGAGGCACTCGACGGGGACGTCGAAGAACTCCTCGAAACCGCAGCCCACCGAGCGGAAGAAAACGACCGCAAGACCGTCCAGCCCCGCGACCTATAGCTTTTCACTCCGCCGCCGACTACTGACCACCGACCGCTGACCGCCGAGCAGCCACGAAGACTCCGGTCGCTCGGCCGCCGTACTACGCAAGCGCACTTCGGGAAGGCAGCCCCGCACAGAGCAGCGCCGCGAACACCGTCAGCGTCGCGAGCAGGAAGAAGGCCTCGTCGAACCAGCCGGCGTCGCCCAGCACGCCGACGACGACCGAGCCGGTCGAGGCGACCGTAAAGAAGACCGTCCGCAGCAAGCCCCAGGCCGTGCCCTGGATCCCGGGAGGAAGCGCCCGGACGACGTAGGCATTGAGGATCGGATCGGTGCCGAGCCGAGCCCCGATCAGGGCGATCAAGACGGCGAGCGCGAGGGGTCCCTCTACGAGCACCACTCCGACGAGCGGCAGAACGCTCACCCCCGCGACGAACGCCGACACCTCTCGATCGCCGAAGCGGTCGGCGGCGCTCCCGGCGATCGGCTGGAACGCGCTCCCGCTGATAAATAGTAGGGCATACAGCCCGGCGGCACTCGCCGGGCTGACCCCCTTCGTCGCGACCAGATAGGTCGGGAGAAAAGCCGTCAGCGCCTGGAAGGTGAACAACATCACCATCGCCGCCCCGACGGCGAGAACGACCGGCCGACGGGAGATCCCGGCGATCACCGCCCGTGTGCCACGCCACAGCGACGCGGCGTCGAGATCGCTTCCGGTAACCCGGACGATCCCCGAGTCCCGACGCGGGACGGTTCGCCACATGAGGACGCTCGTGAGGAGGAAGAAGGGAGCGAAGGCCCCGATCGCCGCCCGCCAGCCGAACCGAGTGCTCATGAAGGTCGCGAGGAAGGGTACGGCCGCCGCGCCGAGGCTTCCCGCCGCGAGCGTGATCCCGAAGGCGACGCCGTCGTTCTCGGGGTAGGTCTTCGAGAGCACCGTCGCCCGCGGCGGCCCATAGAGGCCAGTACCGAAGCCGAAGGCCGCACAGGCGAGCAGGAACGCGCCGAAGGCCGGGGCGACGCCGAACGCGAGAACGCTTCCGGCGGCGAGGACGAGGCTACTCGTTAACAGGAGGTGCTCGCCGATTCGATCGACGATCGCCCCAGCGGGAAACTGCATGAACGCATAGGTAATCCAGACGACCGTTACGGCGATCCCGGCGGTCGTGTTGCTCAGCGCGAACTCGGCTTTGATCCGGGGGAGCAGTGCCGGGACGACGAAGCGCATCCCGAGGGTGAGCAACCAACCGGTCGCGACCGCCAGCAGGACCCACCCGCGGCCCTCGCCACGGAGCGCGCTTTCGGTGCTCCGCAGGTGCGTTCCCAGCCGCGAGAGCGAACTCGAAGGGGTCACACGATCGTACTCACCGACGACTACGGTAGCCGAAGTCGATACGCCGAGTGGACACGCCAGCAGTTAATTTTCCCCGGTTCCCCTTCGACGCCGCACAGCCGCCGTTGTACCGGGATCCAATACCCCGCTGCTATTTCCCCCAGGTAGCGTTAGTGATTGGACTACCGTGCAATCGAATCCGAAACCTTCGTGATACGAGCCAACGAGAAGCGACTATGTCCGTCGACGAGAAGGACGTCGATATTCTGAAGACTATCGCGGACGAGGAGACCCGGAGTCCCGACCGTATTTCCGAGGCGACGGGGATTCCGCTCTCGACGGTGAACTACCGGCTGAGCCAGTTTCGGGAGGCGGGCGTTATCCGCAACGATCACTACGATATCGACCTCGAAGCGCTGGGCTTCGAGATCACCTTCATCATCGAAGTCATCGCCGAGTACGAGGAGAACTACCAGCGGGATATCGGCGAGAAGCTCACCGAGATCGACGGCATCATACAAGTGTACTTCACGGCCGGCGAGACCGACTTCTTCGCCATCGCGCGACTGACCGGTCCGGACATGGCCGAGGACCTCATCGGCGAACTCGAAGCGATCGACGGGGTACAACGGACGATCTCGACGTATACCATCACCACGCTCCGCGACGGCCACGAACCGTTCCAGGGGATCTCCCGCGAGACGCTGCTCGACCGGCTGGTCGATCGGTAGCGCCGCTAGCCCGGGCTGTCGCCGATCCAGTCGGGTATGGGTGTGATCGATGGCATGCCAGTTCACCCGGTCGAACCGAAGCACATCTCATCGAACCCGCGGTTCCCCCCTTTCACTCTGTGCTCGCCGCCGGGCGAGCAACCGCCCGAAGGTCGCCTACGGACTCGGCTTCCGAGTCGTTACCTCGGCGTTCAGTCACCCACCGCCAACAGAGTTAATATACACTACCCGATAGACGCGAGCATGATATTGATGCACGATACAATAAAATTAA
>PXRA01000080.1 GCA_003021725.1 Halobacteriales archaeon QH_8_64_26 | reverse complement strand
CGACGCCTCGCTTGAGCCGCCAGCGCGTGAGGAATTGCGTACCCAAGCGGAAGCAATCGGCTGGAAGCTGCCGGCCCTGCTCGCTGGAACCGATGACGAACCGTTCTTCGATAGGGTGTGCGACGTGATATGTGATCGGTGGGGAACTGATCGAGTGGTATTCATTGGGGACGCTGCCCACGCCGTCCGTCCCATCTCCGGGATGGGTGCTTCTCTCGCATTGCGGGACGCCCGCGTGCTCGCACAGGAGTTCGCAACCGGCCTCCCCGAGGACGTTTCCGGGGCACTCACACGGTTCGAGGAACGTCGCCGCGGAAACGCTATTCGCGTTCGGCGTGAGGCACGATTCGAGGCGGCCGTGATGTTCCTCGAATCCGAACGGCTCCGCCGTCTTCGCAACCGACTCGTTACACATACCCCGCTGTTCGATCTGTTCGTCGAGCACCGGGGGACGGAACTATGAATTCATGTGAAACCCGAGTGTCAGCAGCAACATCGACACACGTCACCCGATACGTGTAGTTCGGATCGGTCCCACGCATGAGGCGAGTGGCTTCCTGAAGCGAGCCGAGCACCGGCTCGCGTGGAACGACCGCGAGATACTCGGACGGGTGGTCGGCGGGATCGCCCATCGCTCGCCCGGTTGCTCCCTGTGCGTGAAGCTGTGTTCTAAATCGAGCCGTCCATGGACAAACCGAGAGGAAGGCGGGATTCGGTCAGTAACACGATGGAGTGACCAGTAAGGTTTCGTCAGTAGGTGATCGAGTCCCTGTTATGCACTTCGATCACGCCGGGATCGCGACCGACGACGCAAAGCGTCTGGCCGAACTGTTCGGCGACCTCTGTGGCCTGCCGGTCGCCCACGAGGAGTCCTTTGAGGGCATGACGGTGATCTTCCTCGACTCCGGAACGGGCTATTTCGAGTTGCTCGAACCCGAAGCCGAGGGCGCGATCGCTACGTATCTCGACCGAAACGGGCCGGGTATCCACCATCTCGCGCTCGCGACCGAGGACATCGAAGGCGCGCTCGACCGGGCGGCGGAACTGGGCGTCGAACGGATCGACGAAGCGCCCCGACCGGGCGCATGGGGCCACGACGTCGCCTTCCTCCACCCGAGATCCACCGGCGGAATCCTGATCGAGTTCGTCGAGCACTGAGACGAAGCGATCGAAAGCGGTGGGACGCCACGGTACGAGAAGCCGAACTGGGGCGAGGTGGGTTACACCTCATCGTGGTAGGGTTCCAGGCGCTCGCGCCAACTATCGGGTAGTGGTTCCGGCGTCCCCTCGCTATCGAGGCGAACCGGCGTCGTCCGGACGATCGTGGCCCGTTCGCCCCCGACCGCGAGATCGTACTTGAGGGAGCTGCTCGTCCGCCCGAGATGGCCAACGTCGATCGCGACGGTGAGTCGGTCGCCGAGTTCGACCGCTCGCTCGTACTCAACGTCGAGCGAGCGAACCACGGTCGGGGCGTCGGTGAGCGGGACTGTGAGAACCTCCTCGAAGGGGACGGCTTTGGCCTGCTCGCAGTAGGAGATATACACCGCGTGGTTCGCGTGGCCTCACGGGTCGAGGTCGCGGAAGCGAACGTCGATCGTGTGCGTGTAGCTGTCCGCGCTCACGATCGGCCGAAGAATCGAGAGTTATTCGAGGGGACGTATCCGGCGCGGCGCCCTGGAGGCGAGTCGGTTGGCCCTGTCGACCTACCCGAAGTTCTCCATCTTCGCCTCGTCGGGCGCGCCGCCAGCGGCACCGATCGCGTCGGTCGCGGCGCTGAGGAAATCCGCGAAACCGTAGACGAAGACCTGCTCGCCATCGGCACACGTAATCGCCTCGCTCGCGGCGTCGGTCAGCGTTTCGTCCTCGCCGAGTACGCGAACGAACGCCCCGCGCTCGCGCAAGTCATCGAGGCGCTCTTCGTGCATCGGCTCGTCGTCGCGGTAGACGATCGCTGCCTCGTTGCCGTCGGCGAGAGCGCGTTCGGCGATCCCGACGGCGGGACCGACCCCTGGACCGCCGGCAAGAATCACGCTACGAGAATCGGCCTCGTAGTAGGCGCTGCCGAAGGGGCCGGCGACGGTTATGCTGTCACCGGGTTCCAGCGCCGTGAGCCGGGGGCTGACGTCGCCCTCCGGGTCGATGCCGACGGTCGTCTCGAACGTTCCGCCCACGCGCGGCGAGGAGATCGTGTAGAACCGGGGATGGGTCTGTTCGCCGATCTCGAAGACCAGCTTGAGGAACTGGCCGGGCTGAGCGTCGAACTCGTCGGGCGTTTCGAGGGTGAGGGCGATCGCGTCGGGGCCGACGTTACGGACGGCGTCGAGGCGTGTCTCGGTCGGGTCCATACCGGGAGAAGGGCACTCTGCATCAAAGGGACTTCGATGGCGCGAACCGGGCGACGAGGCCGCGAAATGGGTGATTCAGAAGGCTTTTGCTCGGGCACTAGGTAGCCTCGGCTACGACATGCCAGAGGACCTGAATTGGGCAGTCGGCGGGGAGGCTGGCGACGGGATCGACTCGACCGGGAAGATCTTCGCACAGGCGCTCTCCCGGGCGGGTCGACACGTCTTCACCTCCAAGGACTTCGCCTCCAGGATCCGGGGCGGGTACACCGCGTACAAGATCCGATCCTCCACCGAGCGAATCGAGAGCGTCGTCGACCGCTTGGACGTGCTCATCGCGCTCACCGAACGCACCGTCGAGGAGAACACCGATGAACTCCACGACGACTCGGTGATCATCTACGACGGCGAGCGCACGATGATGGAGGACTTCGAGGCCCCCGGAGAGATGACTGCCCTGTCGGTGCCCCTCCAGCGCCTCGCGGAGGACGCCGGCGGCGCGATCATGCAAAACGTCGTCGCCCTCGGCACGGCGTGTGCGGTCTGTGGTTTCGACGTTTCGTACCTCGACGAATCCCTCGAGAAGCGCTTCGGCGGCAAGGGCTCCTCGATCGTCGCCAATAACAAGCAAGCCGCCCGCGCGGGACGGGATTTCGTCGCCGAGGAGGTCGAAGCGACCTTCCCCTACGATATCGACACGACCGACTCCGATTACGTTCTGCTGAATGGCGACGAGGCCATCGGAATGGGCGCGATCGCCGCGGGTTGTCGGTTCTATGCGGGCTATCCGATCACGCCAGCGACGAACGTCATGGAGTACCTGAAGAGCCGGGTCGAGGGGTTCGGCGGCCACGTCGTCCAGGCCGAGGACGAGTTATCGGCGATCAACATGGCATTGGGCGCGGCGCGGGCCGGGGCCCGATCGATGACCGCTACCAGTGGTCCGGGCATCGACCTGATGGCTGAAACGTTCGGGCTGATCGCCACCACCGAAACGCCGCTCGTGATCTGTGACGTGATGCGTTCGGGACCCTCGACCGGGATGCCGACCAAACAGGAACAGGGTGACCTCGATATGCTCCTTCACGGGGGTCACGGCGAGATCCCCCGCATCGTCGTCGGCGCCACGACGATCGCGGAATGTTTCCACAGGACGATAGAAGCGTTCAATCTCGCCGAGAAGTACCAGACCCCTGTGTACTTGGTCGCGGACCTCGCGCTGTCGGTCACCGAACAGACCTACCCGCCCGAGGAGTTCGACATGGGCGCAGTCGAGATCGACCGCGGGAACCTGCTGCAGGGCGAGGATATCGAGGAGTGGACGAACGAGAGCGACCAGTTCACCCCGCACGCCGCCACCGAGGACGGGATCAGCCCCCGGACGATTCCCGGCACGGCGGGCGGCGCGCACATGACCACCGGGTTGGAGCACGACGAACTCGGCCGCCGAACCGAGGACACTGACATCCGGGTCGAACAGGTCGACAAGCGCCAGCGGAAAGTCGAGACCGCGATCGAACGCGAGGAGTGGACCGCCCGGGAGTTCGGCGATGGGGATGCGGACGTCCTCGTCCTCTCGTGGGGGTCGAACGAGGGCGCGATCCGCGAGGCGATGGACCGCCTCGAAGCGGAAGGGACATCGATCCGGTTGCTCTCGGTACCCTATCTCTCCCCGCGACCCGACCTCACGGCGGCCATCGAGGAGGCCGAGGAGGTAATCGTCGTCGAGTGCAACGCGACCGGCCAGTTCGCCGACGTGATCGAGCACGATGTGCTTGCCCGTGTAAAGCGCATCAACAAGTACAATGGCGTCCGTTTCGACGCCGACGGACTCGCCACACGTATCACCGAGGCGATCGGTAGCGACGGCGGTAGTGGTGACAGTAGTGATGGTAGCGACGAGAGGAACGAGGCGAGCGACGCGGAGACGGAACAGGAGATCACGACATGAGTTCAGAGGTTAGGTTCACCGACTTCAAATCCGACGCCCAGCCCACCTGGTGTCCCGGCTGTGGCGATTTCGGCACGATGAACGGCATGATGAAAGCACTCGCGAACTCCGGTAATCACCCCGATGACACCTTCATCGTCGCGGGGATCGGCTGCTCGGGAAAGATCGGCACGTACATGCATTCCTATGCACTGCATGGCGTGCACGGTCGTGCGCTTCCGCTGGGGATCGGGGTCAAGGCCGCTAACCCCGACTTGGAGGTGATGGTCGCCGGCGGTGACGGCGACGGCTACTCGATCGGTGCGGGCCATTTCGTCCACGCTGTGCGCCGGAACCTCGATATGACCTACGTGGTCATGGACAACCGGATCTACGGCCTCACTAAAGGGCAGTTCTCCCCGACGAGTCGGGAGGACTTCGAGACCGCGACCTCCCCGGAGGGTCCCCAACAGTCGCCGGTCAATCCGCTGGCCCTCGCGCTCGCCTCGGGAGCGACCTTTATCGGCCAGACCTTTAGCTCCGATGCCCAACGCCACACCGAGGTCGTCAAGCAAGCGATCGAACACGACGGTTTCGGGTTCGTCAACGTCTATAGCCCCTGTGTCACGTTCAACGACGTCGACACCTACGATTACTTCCGGGAGTCGTTGGTTGACCTCGGCGAGGAGGAGGGCTACGACCGGACCGACGACGAGGCGGCGATCGAGCGGATCATGGACGCCGAGAAGGAACACCAGGGCGTGATCTACCAGGACCCCGATTCGGTGTCCTACGGCGATGAACACGGCCTCGAAAACAGTATGGCCGACATTCCCGAGGGTGCGCCCGAGGGTGCGACCGATCTGGTTCGGGAGTTCTACTAATACCCACTTCTTCGCGGTTCGGGTGCGCTCGTGGTTCGAGAGACGCTTTGCGTCTCTCGTCATCACAAAACGGCGAAGCCGTTTTGAACGACTCCGCTCGCCCACCGCTCACCGCAAAAACCCGTTCTCGTGAGTAGCGAGGGATCTTCGATCCCTTTGACCATGCGAACGGCCGAAGGCCGTGAGCAGACGAGTGCAACGAGCGAACGAGAGCCGGGAGTGGGAGGTGAGTGACCGAAGGGAACGAACGGGAGCGATCCTGGAGTAAAAAGGCCGCTCCTTCACTCCCGCCGGTCGCTCAGTCACGGGGAACCGCTCGCTCCTGTTAGTCGTCTGCTCGCGGGCCTCGCGAGGCGGTTTCACCGCCTCGAACTCGCGGCGTGGGGCGCCGCGCACTGCCCGCTCGCATGGTCCGAAGGGCCGGAGGTCCCTCACTACTCGCGGGTGCGAGCCTGCCGTACCGACGGTTGACCGTCACCGCTTTTCCAGCGCCGCTATGTAGTGGTAGTCGTTGCCGACGTATCTGATCTCAGTAACGCCCCAGTCAGTGCCGACGGTTGCCTCTCGTAGGCGGTCGGGACCGAACAGCCGAAAGAGGAGGATGTCACCCGTCTCGTCCTCGTACTCGAAGTACATTACCCGAGCAGCGAGGTCGGGCGTCGGGTCCGCGCGGTAGCCGAGCAGGTCGGTCGTTCCCTCCCGGTCGGGATCGTAACAGTCGAGAAGGGCACTCGCACCCGGCATCGTCACGAACGCCAGGTCACCGAGGAACTGTCGGAGACCCTGCATCGATCCGGCGAGACCCAGTTGCGTGCCGATCGCGAGCGCCGAGGCGAACCGGTCGTGCTCGAAGAACTCAGGTAAGGCGAACATGTCGGCGAGACGGGCGTCGGCGACGCCGCGCTCGCGCATCGTCTCGACGAGTGCGTCGGAGACCTCGATCGCGACCGTCTCGAAGCGCTCCTGGAAGTACAACGCGTCCCGCCCAGCACCTGCCCCCATATCGAGCAGCGGGCCCGAAAGCCGGGATTCGATCCACCTGCTGTCTTCGCTGTCAGGCGAAAAGTCCCCGAAGTAGAACGCCTCGATCGGGTGTTCTAACGTCTCCTCGCCGTCGCGCTGGACGAGCGGGGCCTCACGCTCGCCCCGTGCGTGATCGTAGATCGCGCGGCCGAAGGGATCGGGGTCCGTCATATAGAGTGACACACTCTCAATGATGGTAAGATTGCTATGAAAGCCGATACCGCTTCGAATCCAAGTCGTATTGTGGGACGACGCTCGCCCGGCGAAGCCACCGAACGGCTCGTATAATCGAGAGTCGTTCAGCAACACTCATGGTTATCACCGGGCGTCTTTCAGGTATGACCGATCGGTTCGACGCCGTAATCGCCGGGGCGGGCCCCGCGGGGGCACAGTGCGCGCGGGACCTGGCCGGCAGGGGGTACGAGGTATGTGTACTCGAAGCCGAACCGGAAGGAGAGTTCCCCAGGACGAGCAACAAATCGACCGGCGGGACCTTCCCGTCGATGATGACCGCCTTCGACGTCCCCGACAGCGTCGTCCAGAACTACACCGAGAGCGTCCTCATCGAATCGCCCAACGAGTTCTTCAGACGGGAGCAATCCGGCGCGGTGCTCGACTTCGGGGCGTTCAAGCGATTCCTCGTCGACGAGGGGACGCGGCGGGGTGCGGAGTACCGCTTCGATGCGCGGGTCTCGGGGCCCGTCGTCGAGAACGGCGAGGTCATCGGCGTGCGTTACAATGGCTCGGAGGAGGTCTACGGCAAGACGATTATCGACGCGACCGGCCCGAGCGCGCCCCTCGCGAAGCAGTTAGGCGTCGTCGATCTCGAGCGATCCAATCAAGCGATCGGCGTCGAGTTCGAGATGGAAGGGGTCTCGCTCGATCAGGAGGGCTACGCCGATCTCCGGGAGTCGATGATGCTTCGTCTCGGCCACGACGTCGCTCCCGGGGGGTATGCCTGGATCTTCCACACCGGCGAGGATCGGGCGAAAGTGGGTCTCTGTTATCTCCAGAACGATCGCCATCGCGAGTACGCCGAGGAGAGTCTGAGTATCGACGGGTACCTCGAACGCTGGATCGAGGCGGACCCCCGCTTCGCGTCGGCCGAGCGGATCGAGAACCGACAGCATCGCGGCTCGGCACACCTCCAGCCGCCCGGCGAGATGAGTACGGATCGGTTCATGGCGATCGGCGACACGGTGCCGACGATCGACCCGCTGTGGGGCGAGGGGATCCACGTTGGGATGCGATCGGCCCGGGCCGCGGCGGCGACCGTCGACGCCTGTCTCACGCCCTCGACCCCTCGAACCGCCGCGGAACACGTCGGGGTCTACGACCGGCTCTGGCACCGCGACGTCGCACCCCAGGCCCAGGCTCGATTGCTGATGACGAAACTGCTCTATCTCACCCCGAACGAGCGCTACGACTCGTTGCTGAACGATCTGTGCGACCTCGATCCGGAAACGGTACGCAATGTGAATACAGGAGGGATACTGGCGATCGCGAAGCTGCTGCGGGCCGGTGACCTCTCGCTGCTCGCCCGCTTCGGCAAGGAACTACTGGAAGAACGGACCGGGCGAGCGATTCCCTCGCTCTGAACGGGGAAACCGACTCGAACGATCGGAGAGCGACCGCCGGCTGATTTCGGTCGTGGGCTCCTCTCGCACGCTCGGCGGGCGCTCTCGCCGGTTTCACAACGGGTTTTCCCGTGACTACCCTAAGAGGAGGTTGCTATGGTTCAACGACAACTCGCTGCCGAGGACGTACCGGAGCGAAAGGGAATGCCGATGCTCGGCCTCGGCACCTGGGAGAACGACGACTACGACGCCTGCGTCGAGAGCGTCCGCACTGCCCTGGAAATGGGCTATCGCCACATCGATACCGCCCAGGCCTACGGCAACGAGGATGCCGTCGGCGAGGGCATCGAGACGGCCGAGGTCCCTCGCGAGGACATCTTCCTCGCGACGAAGGTCTGGATCGACAGCCTGAGTCACGACGACGTGATCGAGACCACTCAGCAGAGCTTGGAGGACCTCGGTGTCGAGTACGTCGATCTGCTCTACGTCCACTGGCCGGCCGGCGACTACGACCCCGAGGAGACCCTCGGTGCCTTCGAGGAACTCAGAGAGGAAGGCACGATCGAGCGGATCGGGCTGTCGAACTTCGAGCCCGAGAACTTAGATACCGCCCAGGACGCCCTCGACGATCCGGTCTTCACGAACCAGGTCGAGTGTAGCCCGCTGTGGCGCCAGGAGGAACTCCGGGAGTACTGTGAGGAAGCGGACATCGAACTCGTCGCGTACTCGCCGCTCGCCCGCGGGGAGGTCTTTGACATCGACGAGCTTTCCGAGATCGCCGAGAAACACGACGCGAACGAGGCCCAAGTGAGCCTCGCGTGGCTGCGCGAGAAGGAGATCACGGCGATCCCGAAGGCGACGAGCGAAGACCACATCCGGAGCAACTGGGAGTCCCTAGAGATCGATCTGGACGAGGAGGACGTCGAAGCGATCGACTCGATCGACCGGCAGGAACGCCAGGTCGATCCGGACTTCGCGCCCTGGTAACTGACACCGCGCTGCCGGCGGAGTCCTCGGAGAACCAACCCTTATTCTCGGCGAACGCGTAGGGTAGATATGGAATTCGATGGAACGACTACGCTCGGGATCTTCGTCGCGCTGATCGTCGTCGGTGCCGGGGGATTGCTGGCATCGGGCGTGATGGCCGTCGGGACGGTCCTGATGATGGTGCTGCCGGCGATGGTCGTCTTCGGCCTCGTCTGTCTGGCGATCGGCGTGCAGTACGGCGAGTACCGGACGGCGTAACCCCGAGTAGCCCGGGAGCACCCGATCGCGAGCGGGAGGGATCAGCGAGGGCGACAGCAGTGCGGCAGTGGCCAGCGAGGTAGCCGTATCTTCGGCGTTTCTCCGCGGGGAGGGGAGGGTCCCGAGAGGAGCATACAAGTCGGTGCCGCGTGTGGACCGAGGTATGTCACAGGAGCACGTCGGGGACGGGACCGAGGAGGAGAGCTGGGAGGAGTGGATCGGGGTACTCGACGATGTCCTCGAGGCCGCGATCGACCGCGAGGAGGGGATCGAATGTACCTGCGAGGACCTCCGGGTCGACGTGCCCCTGCGCATGGGACCGAACGCCGAACGGGCACGCTGGGAGTTCGACGGAACAGTAAGAGTGCATGTCGATGGGGCGGGCGGGCCGCTTGCCGAGTGGCTCCGGTGGTGGTATCGAAAGCTCCCCTCAGGGACGGGCGGGGAGGACGAGCAGTGACCGGACGACGATACGAGTCGGTGCTAGAAGCGAGCGACGGACGTGTGTTGCTTACCGGGTTTCCACGTTCGACTCCGCTCGGCGCATGACCGTACGAACCGGGAGTCCAGTCTCGCGTGCGACGCTCGCGGCGTCGTCGTACTCGGCGCTCGCGTCGTAGGCCTCACCTTCCGAATCGCTCGCTATCTTCACGTCGACCGCGTACTCGCTGCCCTCGATACCGAGGACGACCGAGCGGATCTCCCGATCGGCGACCCAGCGGTGGCGCGCGCTTCCTTCCCGGACGCCCAAGGTGCCGGTCTCCTCGGCCAGGCGGCGGGCGACGCGGTCCCGGTCCTCGGGTTTGACGATCACTTGCACGACGTGGCCGGGCCGGGATTTCTTCGTCGTCGCCGAAAGGACGGTGACGTTACGCGCCCCGACCGCACGCAGCGAGTCCTGAAGGCCGCCCAGGATCTCGGGCGTCGCGTCGTCGAGCGTCGTCTCCAGAACTCGGATGCCCTCGCGACGGAGCGAACCCCGAGCGTCGCCGAGCAGCGCGCGCAGGACGTTCGGCCGCTCGGAGAGGTCATAGCCGCCCGCGCCGTAGCCCGAGGCCGAGAGCGAGATCGGTGGAAGGGCCTCGATACCCTCGGCGTAGTGGGCGAGGATCGCCGCGCCAGTCGGTGTCAATAGCTCGCGCTCGACCGGTCCGCCACGGAGCGACCAGTCCGCGCCGGCAGCGATCTCGACTACCGCGGGCGTCGGCACCGGATAGCGACCGTGGCTCATCCCCACCTCGCCGCCGCCGGTCGCGAGCGGCGTGGTGAGGACTTCCTCGGGCGCGAGATCGGCGACCAACAGTGCCACACCGACGACGTCGGCGATGGCGTCGTCCGCGCCGACCTCGTGGAAATGTGTTTCGTCGAGATCCGTGCCGTGGACGGCGGCTTCGGCCTCGCCGAGGATCTCGAACATATCGAGGGCACTCGCTTCGACCGCGCTGTCGAGCCCCATCCCCGAGACGGTCTCGACGACCTCGGGGTAGGAGCGAAGCGGGCCACTACCCTCCGCGCGGTCGTGGTCATAATCGTGGTCGTGGTCGTGACTGTCGTCGTGGTCGTGGCTGTGCGTGTGGTCCGGACGGTCGTAAGCGTCCTCCTCATCGCGACCGTCCTCCGCGTGATCGGCGTCGTCGGCATCGTCGGCATCGTCGGCTTCGTCCGCACCGTCGCCATCGGTGAGCAACACGTCGACGGTCGTCGCGGCGATTCCTCTCTTTTGGGTCGTCTCGATCGCGTACCGGACCGGGAGGGCGTCTTCGACGACCGTCAGAATCCCGGGGTCCGCACCGACGTCTACGAGTGCCCCGAGAATCATGTCGCCACTCGCCCCCATACGGGCGTCGAACGCCAGCGTTCGCATACGGTACCCAACGCGGGTCGGGTCGAAAAGCCATCGGACGGCAGGTCGATCGAGGGACGCGGACGACGAACTCCGGGAGACCGGACCACAGAACGCGACTCGCCGAGAACCCGAATTCAGCGCGTAGGGCGAGCAAAAAGCATATGACTGGGAGTACCCGAATGAGAGACATCCACGAGACCCTATCATGAACGAAGTCCAACTGGAGGTGGCCAAAGCGTACCCGAACGATTCGGGCCGAGGGATCGCCCGTCTCGACCCCGATACGCTCCTGCATCTGAAGTTGAGCCCGGGCGACATCATCGAGATCGAGGGCAGCGATACCACCGCCGCGAAGGTCTGGCGCGCCGATCGCCAGGACTGGAACACTGATACCGTTCGCATCGACGGATTCACCCGGCAGAACGCCGACGTCGGCATCGGCGAGCGCGTCAAGATTCGCAAGGCAGAAGCCGAAAAGGCAAACAGCCTCGTACTCGCCCCGCCCGAAGAGGCGTCGGTCCAGTTCGGCAGCGATGCGGCGGGCATGGTCAAACGCCAGATCCTCAAGCGACCGGTCGTCGAGCGCGACATCGTCCCGGTGATGAGTTCGACCAACCATCCGTTCATGCGCTCGCCGGGCCAGGCGATCCCCCTCATCGCCGTCGAGACAGACCCCGAAGGGGTCGCGCTGGTGACCGAGGACACCGACGTCGAGTTGCGCGAGGAACCCATCTCCGGGTTCGAGAAGACGGGTGGGGGAATCACCTACGAGGACATCGGTGGCCTCCAAAACGAGATTCAACGGGTTCGGGAGATGGTCGAACTCCCGATGAAACACCCCCAGATATTCCGGAAGCTGGGGATCGAACCGCCTCAGGGCGTGCTACTACACGGCCCACCGGGCACCGGCAAGACGCTGCTCGCGAAAGCCGTCGCGAACGAAACGTCGGCGAGTTTCTTCTCGATCGCCGGGCCGGAGATCATCTCGAAGTACTACGGGGAAAGCGAACAGCAACTCAGAGAGATCTTCGAGGACGCGAGCGAGGAATCCCCGGCGATCATCTTCATCGACGAGCTCGACTCGATCGCGCCCAAACGCGAGGCGGTGACGGGAGAAGTCGAACGCCGCGTGGTCGCCCAGTTGCTGACGATGATGGACGGGCTCGAATCCCGGGGGCAGGTCATCGTCATCGCGGCGACCAACCGGGTGGATTCGGTCGATCCCGCGCTGCGCAGACCGGGGCGATTCGACCGGGAGATCGAGATCGGCGTGCCCGACGAGACGGGCCGGAAGGAGATCCTCCAAGTCCACACCCGCGGAATGCCGCTGTCCGACGACGTGAACCTCGGGGAACTCGCCGCGGAGACGCATGGCTTCGTCGGCGCGGACATCGAATCGCTCACCAAGGAATCGGCGATGAAGTCCCTCCGGCGATATCTCCCCGAGATCGATCTGGACGAGGAGGAGGTCCCCCCCTCGCTCATCGACCGGATGATCATCAAGCGCGAGGACTTCGAGGGCGCGCTGAAGGACGTCGAGCCCTCCGCGCTCCGGGAGGTCATCGTCGAACTCCCGAAGATCAATTGGGGTGACGTCGGCGGCCTCCAGTCGGCCAAACAGGACATCAAGGAAAGCGTCGAGTGGCCCTTGAACAACCCCGAGCGCTTCGAGCGCATGGGTATCGAACCCCCGAAGGGCATCCTGCTCTACGGACCACCCGGAACGGGGAAAACTCTCATGGCAAAAGCCGTCGCGAACGAGACCAACGCGAACTTCATCTCAGTCCGTGGGCCCCAGTTACTCAGCAAGTGGGTCGGCGAATCGGAGAAGGCGATCCGCCAGACCTTCCGGAAAGCCAGGCAAGTCTCGCCGACGGTGATCTTCTTCGACGAACTGGACTCCCTGGCTCCCTCGCGGGGCGGGGAGGTCGGCTCGAACGTCTCCGAGCGGGTGGTCAACCAGTTGCTTACCGAACTCGATGGCTTGGAGGAGATGGAAGACGTGATGGTGATCGGCGCGACCAACCGCCCCGATATGATCGACCCCGCCCTGATCCGGTCGGGCCGGTTCGACAGGTTGGTCTTTATCGGCGAGCCGGGCACCGAGGGCCGCGAGGAGATCATGCGGATCCACACCGGCGACTCGCCGTTGGCTCCGGACGTCAGCCTGCGCGAACTCGCGGAGGTCACGGATGGGTACGTCGGCAGCGACCTCGAATCGATCTCCCGGGACTTCCGGCAGGCAATGGAGCGGGTTCGCCCGACGATCACCGAGGACATCCTCGATTACTACGAGCGCATGGAAGAGGAGTTCAAAGGTGGCGGCGGCGACCCCGCCCAGGGCCGGCAGGGCGGGCGCATCGGTTTCCAGTAGAACGCACCTTTTTCCTGGCGTCCTCGCTCACTCGCTGCGCTCGTTCGCTGCGGGGGCCAGCAAAGATCTGTTCGACGAATCGAAGCTTCGTCGCAGCCGCGAGAGTGGTTCGAACGGCGCGGAGCGCCTTTCGTTCATCACGAGAGAGCTTCGCTCTCGAACGACTTCGCTCTCGCCCGCCATCAAAAACCGCTCGCTCACCACCTTCGGCGGTTCGCTCGCGGCGGACCTGCTCGTGCCACCGCATGATAATGAATGGACTCGGCTGGAAGTCCACAATACTCGATCTTCTCGTCTGAACTCCGAGTGAAATCTCACGAGTAACAGAGGCAGTCGCAGCAGCGGAGAGCACCAGCATCGCACGCGCGAACGAGCGCGGAGCGCGAGTGAGCGTTTTTGGTGGAGATTTTTGTTGAGCCCGCAGTGAGTGAGCGTAGTCGTTCGAAAGACGCGAAGCGTCTTTCGTGATGACGAGACGCCGAAGGCGTCTCGAACCACGAACGAGCGAGGACCTCAGCAGAAAGGTCCGTTAGTAGATCAGGCTTGCGTCGTTCTCGACCATATAGACGGTGCGAGCGGCGATGTTGACTGCGTGATCGCCGACCCGTTCTAAATCCCGGATGGTGAGA
>PXRA01000079.1 GCA_003021725.1 Halobacteriales archaeon QH_8_64_26 | reverse complement strand
TAAGACACAGGCCAACCGCTGGCAGCGCATCCTCCGACGGATCGCCGACGACCCGGACGTCGAGCGCTACCTCCGGCGGGAACTCGACTGTGAGGTCCTTACCGTGGCCGGCACCGGCTGAGAGAAATCGACTGTTCGACCGTCCGAGCACCCACACACGATCACCGCACGGAAGCGCCGTTCTCGCCACCGGTACCACTGCCCCGAGCGGCGAGTGGCTCTCGGACACCGTTTCAGGTGCAGGCGAGCTACTCTTTGTCCCCGGTCGGGTCGGTCCAGGTATGAGCGACGCGACGGACTGGACGGTCGACCACGAACTCCGCGAGCGCATCGAGATCGGCGATCTCAAGGGACGAGGCTCGGATCTGCTTACGCTCTCGGTCCGCCCCGATCAGTCCCTCAGAACCGTCCTCGAAGAAGTCGAGGAGGACCACGCCGAGATCGAGTACATCGAGGAGGATACCCGCCAGTTCCGCCGGGACGCCCTCGAGAACCTCCGGCGGATCCTCCGGGAGTACGAGGCGACACCCGACCAGGGACTGATCGTCTACACCGGCATCGTCGACGACGAACTGATCGAGTACGTCTTCGATGACCTCCCCGAACCGGTCGGGACCGCAGTCTATCGCGCCGCGAACGACTTCTCGACCGAGCCCCTCGAATCCATCGCGGGCTCGGCGGCGACGTATGGCTTGCTCGTGCTCGAACGCGGGCGAGCGGTACTCGGGGCGGTAACCGACGGCCGGAACTGCTTCGGGAGCTGGCCTCGGAGATGGAGGGCAAACACTCCCCCGACGGCCAGTCGGACGACCAATACGAAAACGAGCGCCAGCGCGAGAAAGAGGACTTCTTCGAAACCGTTGCCGAGGAAGCGACTCGGGAGTTCCTCGGCGAGGATCCAGTCGATGGGCTACTGTTGGGCGGGACGACGGTGACGATCGAGGAGTTCCGCGATGGAGGGTACCTCGATTACCGGCTCGAAGAGCGGACGGTCGGGGGCACCTTCACCGTCGAGTACGCCTCCGAGCAAGGACTACGAGAGCTCGTCGAACGGGCCGAACCACACCTCGAACCCGAACAGCAGGTGCCCAGAGAGGTGCTCGATCGCTTCTACGGGGAACTCGAATCCGACGGCGAGGTCGTCTACGGCCACGAGGACGTGGCGGAAGCGCTCACCTACGGAGCCGTCGAGACCGCACTCGTCTCCGAGGCACTGTCGGCCGAGGCGATCGCCGAGATCGAGGAGCAGACGGCCGACATCGACGGCGAGTACGTCCTCATCTCGACGGACTTCGAGGACGGCGAACGCTTCTACGAGGCCTTCGACGGCGTCGGTGCCCTGCTCCGATACCCGATCGAGTGACACGCCGACTGGGAGCCGACCGCGGTCGATCGCCGGTCACTCCGAGCCGTCCTCGCGCGAGGGCGGCGCACGTCGGTCCTGCCACCGACCGCGTGCTCGCTGGGTGTCCTCCGGCCGGTTCTCGTTTCCGGGTCGGCGTTCGCCGTCCGGCCGACCCTCTCCGTCGTCGAAGCGCCGATCGTCGCCGTCGACCGACACCGGGAGAGTGCCGCTGGTCTCGTCGAAGACGAGATGGGAATGCGGGTAGGCCATCTCGACGTCCGCGTCATCAAGGACGGCCCAGACGTTCTCCTGGACTGCCGAGCGCACCGTAAGCAGCTCGTAGGGTTCCCGGGCCCAGTACCGGAGGGTGAGAAGCACGCCGTGATCGCCGAACTCGTTGATATAACAGGTCGGCGCGGCGGGATAGCGGGCAGCGCCGATCCGGATCGGCGGGCCGCCCGAGACGACGACTTCGGCCTCTCGGGCCGCACGCTCGATGAGGTCACGCGCCTCTTCTAAGTCGCCCTCGTAGGTCACGAGCACGTCGAGGCTGAGCCTGGTCCGGGGGTCCTGGGCGGAGTAGTTGATAACGTCCCGGTCGCGCATCGTCCCGTTGGGCACGACGATGAAGGTGGTATCGAGCGTGAGGATCTTGGTATACCTGAGAGTGATGTTCTCGACGAGCCCGCACTGGCCGCCCTGAGCGCGATCGGTGCTGTCGACGAACTCGATCATATCGCCGATCTCGTAGGGCTGATCGGCGAGGATCAGTAAGCCATTGACGACGCTGCCGATGATCGGCGTCAACACGAGGATCGTCGCACCGGTGAGCACCGTCGCCGAGAGCACGATATCGCCGATCCGTAACAGGCCGGCGACGCCCGCGGCGACGAAGATCGCGAGCAGCACGACCGGGCTGCGGACCGAGCCGAGAACCGTCTGGACGACGCTCGGCCGGCGAAACCGGCGGGCGACCCGGCGGCTGAGCAACCGGACGACGAGCTTCGAGCCGTACCACGCGACCGCCACAACCACCACCGCGAGCACCAGACGGACGAGTCACTCCGGTGGAAGGGGGACCCCATCGGGCCAGAGCCGCTCGAAGAGATCGACGAGTGGACCGAGCGGAAGCCGTCGAGGGGATCGCCGGCCTCTCGGACGTCCCCCTCGAACATGACCCCGAGGCACACCGTTCCTTCTACATCGCAACCGACGATTATCGCGAGAAACGCCTCGCCGACCTCGATGGCGACGCAGAGGAGTTCCGCCCCAGCCGATGGAAAGCGGCTATCTCAGCGGCATCACCGGGAGATCGGTGATCCGGTCGCTCGAAACAATCGACGATACCCACGGCCTCGACTTCGATACCGGCCCGATCGAGGGGTTCGCCGCCAGCGTCAGCGAGCACTACGAGCGCCTCGCCGAACACCTCACGGACACCCGCGAGAACGACCGCTACGACGACCCAATGAACGCGTAGCCCTCCGCGTGACGCCCGAACGGAGGCCCTCAGCGCCGGTTCACGATCTCCGAGACCGACCGGTACAGGCGTTCGAGCCGACCGTCGAGTGCGGCCTCGCCGATCGGACGGGCGACCGCCGGCGTCGAGGCGATGATCCCATCGACGCCGCGCCGGCGGAGCGCTTCGGCAACGACCCGGGAACCGACCGGCCAGGCGTGGACTGCCATACCCCGCTCGTGGGCGCGATCGATTACGTCGGTCGCGAGACACATCGCCCAGTTGGGGTTGGCGTACGAACAGCCGATCAGGTCGGCGATTTCGAGGTCCTCTTTGAGTCGAACACTGAAGTTGTACGCCAATGGCACCGAGGTCTCGGCGAGGCAGGTCTCCCAGAGGGCGTGGACGTTCGCGTCGAGCGCGGAGATCAGGACGTCGTTTTCGATATTATTTACCGCTTCGAGTACCTCTTCGGCGAGGCCGATCTCCTTGAGTTCGACGTTCATGCCGACCGCCGATGGCACGACGTCGAGCACTTCCTCCAATTCGGGAACCCCCTCACCGGAGCCCTCGACGCTAATCGAAGCGAGTTCAGATGCGGAGAGCTCGTCGACATCGCCGTGGCTCTCGCTGACGGCCCCGACGTGATCGTGATGGATCACGACCAACTCGCCCGACCCACACCGGCGGACGTCGAACTCGACGGCATCGACGCCGTCGGTCCGGGCCGCGTTCCCGATTCCACTGCGGGTGTTTTCAGGATAGTAGTCGTCGAACCCGCGATGGGCCGTGAAGTACATGCATTCCGTTGCACGGCACTGGCTCAAAAGCGTCTCTCTTTCCGGTCGAAGCGACAGGACTGCGGGAGCACCGGCGAGATCGATGTAGGGAAGCGGGTTAGTCGTGGGGATGGAATCGTTCCAGGGCCTGTTTGACCGCCTCGTTGCGCCCGAGTACCGTGAGGTGATCGCCGTATTCGAGTTCGAAGTCCCGTTCGGGGACCTGGCTGTCGCCATCGCGGCCGACGAGTGCGATCAGACAGCCATCGGGGAGCACGTCATCCAAGTCCTTGATGGTGAGGCCGATGACCGAGTCGGCGGTGATCTCGATCTCCTGGACGTCGCCCGAGCGTTCGAGTTCGGTCATCCAGTTCGAGAGGGCGGGTCGTTCGATCGCGTTGTCGATCGCCCACGCGGTCGCGAGCGTCGAGGAGATGGTCTCGACGTCCAAACTCTCGAAGGCGGGGACGTTCTCTGCGGTGTTGACCCGCGAGATGAGTTCGCGTCGTCGTCACCGGTCGCGGCCACGAGGGTTTTGGCGTTCTCCGCCCCGGCCGCTCGCAGGGCGTCCGTACTCGTCCCGTCGCCGATGTGGACAGTATAGCCGGCCTCCCGGACGCGCTCGATCGTCCGCTCGTCGTCGTCGATTATCACGACGTTCTCGCCGCGATCCTCCAGTCGCTCGGCGAGCGCCCTGCCCACTTGCCCGCCGCCGACGATGATCACGCGCATGGGGATTACGTCGAGGTACTCTGCTATATACCGTGCGAACCCGCCCTCGAAGACGGCGGTGGTGATGATGACCAGAAAGACGGTTCCGACCAGCGCCGTCGAGGCCTGGGCGAGCCCCTGGTCCGCGAGCCGAACGGCAAAGAGCGTCGCGACCGACGCCGGAATGATCCCCCGCGGACCGACGAAGCTCATGAAGAGCTTCTCGCCGGTCGTGAAGCGATCGCCGGCCGTCGAGAGCAGTACGCCGACCGGCCGGATGAACAGTGCCACGGCGAGCACGACCGCTATCCCGCCGAAACCGAGCGCGGCCAGATCAGAAACCCGAAGCAGGGCCGCGAGCGCGATGAAGACGAACGATAGCACGAGCAGCGTGATGTCGCCCTTGAACTGGGTAACGTCGTCCTCGTAGGGGACGTCTAGGTTCCCCAGGACGATGCCCGCGGTGGCCGCGGCGGCG
>PXRA01000078.1:16219-36978 GCA_003021725.1 Halobacteriales archaeon QH_8_64_26 | reverse complement strand
CTTCCGGCAGGCAATGGAGCGGGTTCGCCCGACGATCACCGAGGACATCCTCGATTACTACGAGCGCATGGAAGAGGAGTTCAAAGGTGGCGGCGGCGATCCCGCCCAGGGCCGGCAGGGCGGGCGCATCGGTTTCCAGTAGCACCTTTTTGCTGAGGTCCTTCGCTCCCTCACTCGCTGCGGGCTCAGCAAAAATCTGCATCAAAAACGCTCACTCACCACCTTCGGTGGTTCGCTCGCGCTGAGCGCGCTCGTCCTACCGCCGCCGCCGGACTGTAGGCAGAGAGCGGTCGCGGTAGCGGAGATCGCCAGCAGCAGTCCCGCGAGCGAGCCGGAGGCGAGTGAGCGGTAGCGCGCACGGACGGGAGGCGTGAGCGACCGCAGGGAGCGAGCGCCGGAGGGAGTACGCGCTGTTTTGGTCGAGATTTTTAGTAGATCAGGCTTGCGTCGTTCTCGACCATATAGACGGTGCGAGCGGCGATGTTGACTGCGTGATCGCCGACCCGTTCTAAATCCCGGATGGTGAGAAGCAGTCGCGAGACGTCGGCCATGAGCACCTCTATCTCCTCGCTAGCGTCGAGTTCGCGTTCGAGCAGATCACGGACGACCGTCTCGGAGGCACGCTCACAGAGTTGGTCTAGCTCCTCGTCCCGGTCGTTGACCGTCCGGCTGGCGGCGGCGTCGTCGCTCGCATACGCGTCCATCGCCGCCTCGACCATGTCGTGAGCCCGGCTCCCGATCGACTGTGCGTCGACGTCGGGGAACACCTCGCGATCGGCCTCCAGGGAGTACTCCGCGAGATTGGTCGCGAGATCGGCGACCCGTTCGAGATCGGTGATGATCTTGAACGAGGCCGCGATGAACCTGAGATCCCCCGCGACCGGCTGCTGGAGGGCGAACAGATCGATACAGTCGCCCTCGAGCTCGAGATAGAGGTCGTTTACCTCGTCGTCGCCCTCGATGACCGACCAGGCCAGGTCGGCGTCCCGCCGGTCGAGGGCGTCCAGTCCCATTCGGAAGCGCTCCAGGACTACCTCGCTCATGTAGAGGACGTTCTCCCGGAGGTCCTCTAATTGTTGTTGATAGCCGCGCCGTGGCATGGCCACCAGTCCCGTCTCGACGGACATGTACCCTTCGGCACTCCGGAAATCGGACATGAAGGGAACGAACGAGGGAGCAACGGGCGAGTGCCGATCCCGACGGCGACCATGAACCGGCGCGAACGACGACCCTAACGGTCGTTTCTCGATCGTGCCAGCGGATAAAATAGTATATGACAGAAATATATAGACAGGAATCGATTTATAGTCTTCAAGCGAGGAGAGGGGGTATGCAGACACGGAAGGTCCAGGTCACCGGGGGGTCGACTTACACGGTATCGCTCCCGAAGGGATGGGCGACGACGAACGACGTCAGCGCCGGTAGCGTCATCGAGTTCCACCCCGAGGACAACGAGTTAGTGTTGACGCCGCGCCGGGAGGACGAACGCCTCAAGGGCTCGCTCGATATCACCGATCTGGAAGGCGAGGAACTCACCCAGGCGGTCATCACGATGTACGTCAACGGCTTCGACGTCATCACCTTAGAGACCGATCGCGTCGACACCGCCCAGCGCGCCTCGATCAGAAACGCCGCCCAGGGGCTCGTGGGCTTGGAGGTGATCGAGGAGACGAGCGATCGGGTCGTGCTCCAGGACCTGCTCGACTCCTCGGAGCTATCGATCCACAACGCGATCACCCGGATGCGCCTGGTCGCGCTCACGATGCTCGAAGACGCCCTCGACGCGCTCGTCGAGAACGACACCGAACTGGCGATGGACGTCGTCGAGCGCGATCAGGACGTCGACCGGCTCTGGTATATGACCTCGCGGGTCTTCCGATCGGTGCTCCGGGATCCGAGCGCGGCCGTCGAGATCGGCCTCGATCGCGAGACCTGTTTCGACTACCACATGGGTGCCCGCCAGCTCGAGCGGATCGCCGATCACGCCGCGAAGATCGCCCGGCTCTCGCTCGAGTTAGGAGAAGTACCCGAAGAGGCTGCCGACGTGCTAGCGGACCTCCATACAGACGCGAGCGAGATCGCCGAGCACGCGATGGACGCCCTCCTGCACGAGGATCCCGAGCGGGCAATGGGACTGGCGAGCGAGGCCCGGGCGAGCACCCGCGCGATCGACGAGGGGACTCAGGAGGTCGAAGCGGTGCTCCGAACGCTCGAGCCCCAGCAGGCTCAGCTATTAGGGCTCGTGGTCGATTCGCTCTCGCGGACCGCCGACTACGGCGTCAATATCGCCGAGAACGCGACCCAGAAGACCGCCCCGCGGCCGTAGCCCGAGCGGGCGGGGAGAATCGAAGCGCCGGCGACCGACGACCGGGTGGAGGGAAGTATCGAAACGACGGGGACGAGAGCTGTTATTCGCCGTCGACGAGGACGGCGTTGACCTGGCCGTCCTGGCCGGGTCGGGAGGTCACGCGGGCTTGGCCTTCGTCGGTTTCGATGACCGCGCCTTTGGTGATGATGTTCCGGCGGACGTAGTTCGGGTTGGCTCCGTTTTCCGCGACGGCTTCGATCGTCGCCGAACTCACCTCCCCGTCGCTCGCGACGCTGGCCTGGTCGGTCGCGACCGCGCGGATCTTTTGTGTGTTGCCCTGTGCGTCGAGGACTTTGAGCTTCGAATCGCCGACCCGCGTCTCGGTCGGTTCGCGGCCGAGTTCGTGCTTGCGTTTCTTGCCCATCGGCCGGCGGCGGCCGCCGGTTCGCTTCCGCGTCGAGCGTCCTTGGTCTTTCATGCCTACAGAAAGCGCCGGGAGAACACTTGAATCGCTCGACTCGAAACGAAGGGTCCACAGCCCGTCGGCCCTCCTCAAACGGACCGACGAGTCCCTCACCGTCGGCTCCGGACTATGGGCCGAAGCCCCGGCCGGTCAGGGAACGCGAGAACAGGCGATGGTGAGCGACTGCGACCGACACGGTTAGATAGCAAGCGCGAGCCCGGACCGACGTGAGCCTCGAGATCACCGTCGCCGCGCCGTTTCGCGGGCGGGGCCGTGAGTCACTTGCCGAAAGCGAGTTCGTCGTCGCGCTGTCGCTGGATCAGGGCTGGTTCTCGCCGGATCAGGCCAAACGGCTCGTCACCGTGGCCACAGGCGAGGGACTGCTCGCCCGGGAAGGGAGCGAGCTCAGCCCGACCTTCGATGTCGGGAGCGTCGAGATACCCGAAGGGTTCACGCCCGAGGAAAGCTTGCTCCAGGGCCGGTCGGTCTTCGAGCAGGTGCTCGATGCCTGCGTCGAGGCAGGCGAGGAGAAACGTGAGGCCGTTGCCGGGATCAACGCGCTCCAGCGCTCGCTCGCGGTAACCGTCGAGGCTGCTGCGGTACTCTATGCCTACCGCCAGGGAGTCGACGTGTGCAGCGCGGCCGAACGGGCGTGTACGGAACTCCTCAACGGCGAGTAGCCTCCGGGGAAGGCAGAGAGGACGAACGAGCACAAACAGATGGGAAAGGCAGGCGGCGATCAATCGAACTCCGAGAGGATTCCGGAGAGTTCTTTACCGAGGCGATCGCGGGCGAGGGCGGCATCCGCACGCTGGCAGGGTTCCCCTTCATGGTCGAGCACGTGGACCGCACGCAGGCCGGCGCCCTTCGCGCCGTGAACATCGGTATCGGCGTTATCGCCGACGTAGACCGCCTCGGCCGGATCGGCATCGAGTTCATCGAGGACGGTTCGGAAGGCTCGCTGGTCGGGTTTACCGGCCGCGAGCGCGCCGGTGACAACGACCGTATCGAACAGGTCCGCCCAGCCGAGCGCGTCGAGTTTTCCCTCCTGGGCGAGAACTGGGCCGTCGGTCAACAGTCCGACGCGGTACTCGCGGCGGAGATCCCGAACGACTTTTTCGGCACCGGGAACCGGCACGAGCGCGCGCTCGATGGCTCCGCGGTAGGCGCTCGCGAGAGCCTCCGGCGAGGCCTCGCTCCCGCGGTCGGTAAGGAGATCCGCGAAGATCGGAGTGCGTGTTTCGTTAGTGAGGTTGCGACGGTGGGAATCGAGGTACGCTTCACGCGAGAGGGAAGGCGCGTCCGCTGCGGCGGTCGCCTCGTCCAGGATGACCTGGCGCTCGCGCTCGGGGATTGCGAGCGTATAATCGAGGTCGAAGACGACCGCGACGACCGGCATACCGAGCGTAGATCGGCCGCCCGTTTGAGCGTTGCCCCGCTCGTCGATCGGTGCCGGGATCGAAGCGAGAGCTGGAGGAAAACCGGGGATCGGAGACGACAGGGGACGACGGAAATCGAGAGGGTCGGATGGCGGCCGGACGGAAGGGAAGGCTGTAGTAGATACTCCCCGGAAGCAGGGTATGTTCTTCGCGGATCTCGAAGCGCGCATCGAGGCGACGAACAGCGTCCTCTCGATCGGCCTCGATGCCGACATCAATCGGATGCCCGACCACCTCCAGGACCAGGACCTCCCGCGCTGGGCGTTCAATCGCCGGATCATCGACGCGACCGAGGAGTTCGCCGCGGCTTACAAGCCGAACACCGCCTTCTACGAGGACCCCGACGGCTGGCGCGCCCTCGAAGAGACGATCGCCTACGCACAGGGGAAGGGTATCCCCGTGGTGCTCGACGCGAAACGAGGGGACGTCGGCCACACCGCCCGGCAGTACGCGGACCTGCTCGATCGGGCGGATGCGATCACCGTCTCACCCTACATGGGCCGGGACTCGCTCGAACCGTTCCTCGCACGCGAGGAGAAGGGCGTGTTCGTGCTCTGTCGCACGTCGAACCCGGGAGGTGCCGATCTCCAGGACCTCGAACTCGCCTCCGGCGAGCCGATCTACGAGCGGGTCGCGGCGCTCGCTGATCTCTGGAACGGGAGGGGCAACGTCGGCCTCGTGGTCGGTGCCACGGCGAGCGAGGAGCTCGAAGCCCTCCGGGAGAGCGTTCCCGACCTCCCGTTTCTAGTACCCGGCGTCGGCGCTCAGGGTGGGGAGGTAGAGGCCGCCGTCGAGTACGGGCTCGCCGAGGGCGTCGGCCTCGTGAACGCCTCGCGCTCGGTGATCTACGCCGGCGAGGGCACTGGGACGACCGAGGAGAACTTCGATGGGGCGGCTCGCGAGGCGGCCAAGCGGCTCTCGAAGCGGCTGAAGGAGTTCCGTTGACCCTCGGGAGCCCGGAGCCGTCGATCGATCGCCGGTCGTCGCCGATGCCCGCTCGGACCGACGTTCCGCGGGCCTGTCCGAGGCGTACCGGTTAGCGAAGCACGTCGTCGGCCGGACCGCCGGGTTCGCTGGGATCGCCGGGCACCCCGGCACCGCCGCCAGCGCTCAGACACTCGACGCACTTGCCGGCCTCGGCATCGAAGTGTCGTTTACAAGCGAGCCGTCCGCACTGGCCACAGCTCCGGTCGGCTTGGGCGGCCTCGCATACCTGACAGACCTCGGAGACGCTCATAGAAGGACTAGATACTCCGGACGTTTGAGTCTGTGCCGGCTATCGCAGCCGGCGAGACACTTAGGGCGATAGACATCGAAGGGGGGTCGTGAACCGATCGCGGCTGCTTATGGGGCTCGCAGCGGTCTTCGCGGGGCTATTCGTGCTGATGGCCGTGCTCGGGTTCGTCTACAACCTCTTTTTGCTCGTACTCGCGACCGCCTTCGGGATCGTGAGCTACGCGCTGTGGTACCACGCATCGGGCCGCCTGCGCGAGCAGGTGCGTCGCCGGTCCCGAGGGGCGGGGCGTGCCCGCGACCAGCGGGAGAGGGCTACCGGCGGGTTCGGAGCCGGCCCGCGCGAGGAGTGGACCGGTCGGCGGGACGGTCCTAGGGGAGGTAGTGGCAGGACCGGCCCCCGAGGGGCGGGCGGGTTCGGTGCCCAGGGGAGAGGCGGACGACGAAGACGTGCCCGATCCGCCCGATCCGGGACGACCGCGGAACTGACCGCCGCCGAGGCCTACGACGTGCTCGGTCTCGATTCCAACGCGGGTCCCGATCGAATCCGAGGGGCCTACCGCGAGCGGGTGAAAGACGTCCATCCCGATACCGACGGCGGGGACGAAGCGGCGTTCAAGCGCGTTCAAAAAGCCTACGAGCGGCTGCAGGACGGTCAGGGTCGCTGAACATCGAAGCGCCGCGTCGCTGACGATCGAGCATACAGAGCACTCAGTGCTCGTGTCGGAACGGGAACGCACTTTCCGGTTGGGAACGAACGATCGAGGAATGATCGGGCGACAGGAGGAGGGACGATCGTGAGGCCGCTCGTCGTCGACATCGACGGGACGATCACCGACGAGGATCGGGCCGTCGACCCGCGAGTATTCTCGGTGCTCCGGGAGTGGCCCGCGCCGGTCGTGATCGCCACCGGAAAAGCCTTTCCCTACCCCGTCGGGCTCTGTGAGTTCGTCGGCCTCCCGACGAGAGCCATCGCGGAGAACGGCGGGGTGGTCTGTACCGACGGGCAGGTAGCCATCGAGGGCGACCGCGAGGGAGCCCAGGCAGTCCTACACGCCTACGTCGAGGCGGGCTACGATCCCGGCTGGGGCGAGGCCGACCTGGCGAACCGCTGGCGCGAGACCGAGGTCATCGTCCGCCGCGAGTCGCCACTCGCGCCGCTGGAGCAACTCGCCGACGAACAGGGCTTAGAGGTGGTCGATACGGGCTTCGCCTACCACGTCAAGCCGCCCGACATCGATAAGGGTCAGGGGGTTGCGGTCGCCGCCGAACGACTAGGAATCGATCCTGGAGAGTTCGTGGCGATCGGCGACTCGGTGAACGACGTCGATACTTTCGCGGTCGTCGGCGATTCGTATGCCGTCGCGAACGCCGACGACCGCGCGCGAGCGGCCGCCGATACGGTGTGTGAGAGCGCCTACGCCGAGGGCTTCCTCGAAGCGATCGTGGCCATCGAGACGGGCGCGACGAACGGGGACAACGAGCGCTAAGCGGGGGAGCAACAGCAAAAGCGTGCTACCGGCCGATCAGCGGGTGGATCGTCAGCAGGAGCCGGGCGAAAACGACGAACGACGACCTACTTCAGTATCCGAAGTCACCATTCGGGATCGAAAACGGGGAGGAACGACCGAGCGGCGATTCAACCGAGGTGCTCGATTATCGAGGCTCCCTCGACGTAGACCAATCCGTTGCGCTCGGCATACGCGTGGGCGTCACTGGGTGGGAGCGCCCCACCGCCGTCGACGAGCATCTCACAGACCGCGACCGCGGGCGGTTGTCCGGCGGCCGCCGCGAGCGCGAGCCCTAGTTCGGTGTGGCCCCGACGGTCGGCCAAAAGGCCCGGAGCGCCGCGCAGCAGGTGGACGTGGCCAGGCGCGCGGAAGGTACTCGAGAAGTCCGCGCGACCCAGTTCGCTCACGGTGAGCGCGCGGTCCTCGTCGGTGATCCCGGTGTAGGTATCCCGGTGGTTGACCGTTAACGAAAACGACGAGCGCTCGTCGTAGCCCAGATCGTGATCGGCGGCCGCGGGATGGGCGAGTTCGTCTTGGGTGAAAGGCAACTCCCAAGCGTCGGCGACGGCATCCGAGAGGGCAACACAGACCAGGCCACCGGCGTCGTTTCGCATTCGGGCGAGCGCGGCGGGCGTGACGTCCCGTGTGGGGTAGACCAGGTCGGTCTCGCCCTCACGATCGGCGGCGTCGTGGATCAATACCGGTGAGCTCTCGGCGAGGGCGGTGATCGCCCGATCGAAGGGAGTCCCGCCGTCCGATCGGTCCTGATCGCGATCGGCGGCCTCGGCGTCGGTCGTTGTAGGGCCCATCTCAGCGCCCCCCGACCCGGGTCGTGACGGGATCGCCGTCGGCCAACCCGAGTTCCGCGCGGAGCTTGTCGGGAGCGATCAGTTCGAGTTGGTCCTCGTCGTGGTGGGTACGTTCGGGCGCGATGACGTGGGCGCTCTCGTAGGTCGCGGTTTCGGTCCCCGTAGCCTCACCGTCGCCGTTCGCCTCGGACGTAGACCGGGAGACGACCGTTGCCGGGTAGCAGACCGCGGGTCCGTAGGTTCGGTCCTCGTCCTCCCAGCCGTTGATGTGGACCGGCCGGAGCGCGTCGAGACCAGCCCGGGTACGGACGCTCTCGGCGGCGAGGTCGACGTTCAGAGTGCCGGGAAACGGCTCGTAGCCCAGCCGTTCCTCGAACTGGGCCATATAGCCGGGGAGTGTGATGTAGTGACGGCCCTCGCCCATCCCCACGGTAACGGTGCCTTCCAGTTCGATCTCGGTCGAGGATTCAAACAGCCGCCGGTATGCGGCGTACTCGCGGCGCAGCGCGCGCTCGCCCGCGGCGCTGACCTCCACCCACTGCCCGTCGGTGACCCGTTCGCGCTCGATCAACCCGGCGTCCTCCAGCGTCTGGAGCCGGCGGGAGGCGGTCTGGTTCGAGGCGTCGAGGCGTTCTGCCAGTGCGCTACAGGAGATCTTCGAGGAGCCGTCGAACCCGCCCTCGAGCGCGATGATCTTCAGCGCCGCGAGTTCGTCGTAGCCGACGGCCGACTCGACCGTTGCTGCCATATCTACTGCTTCGCCGAACACGGACATAAGCGTATCGAAAATGGCATGCATCACGATTTCGGAACGGTCAGGACGCGGGATCCCCAGAGGAACCCGATCGCGGAGTGGCCCATGCAGACACAAGCCTTATTACCGATCTATTACATTTGTGATCATGGCGCGAGCCCTGTCCCCGTGGCCGATCGACTACGAAGCGTCTCGACAGCGAGGGACCCACTGATGAGCAGGAATACGGACGTAGACGCTGGCGAGTCCACGGCACTCACCGAAGCGACCAAGTCCTGGTCCGACATCTCCTATCACGTTCTCAACAGCTACCTGGAAGCGAACCGGGCGGTCATCGCGGCGCTCGGGTTCTCATCAGGGGACCCACCGACGGCTTCCCGGCCCCCGCTCTCCGCTTCGGCTTCGACTCCGGCCTCGCTTCCCTCCAGTGGAGCCAGCGGATCGACCCTCGAGCCGCCGGGCGTCGCCGAGGAGTGGGAGACCGAACTCTCGGTCGAGACTCGCAAGGAGTTGGGAGTCGGGGAGTACGTCCGCTTCAGTAAGGTCGTGACCGACGGCGACGTGCATGCCTTCGCGGGGGCGAGTGGCGATACGAATCGATTGCATCTCGACGAGGAGTTCGCCGCCGAGACCCGTTTCGGCGGGCGGATCGCACACGGCACCCTGATCTCGGGGCTGATTAGCGCCGCGCTTGCCAGGTTGCCCGGGCTCACGATCTATCTCTCCCAGGACTTGGAGTTCCGAGGACCCGTCGAGATCGACTCGACGGTCACCGCCGAATGCGAGATCGTCGAGGACCTGGGTGGGGATCGCTACCGGCTTCGGACCCAGGTCACCGACGCCGAGGACGACGTGGCCATCGACGGCGAGGCGGTCGTGCTGATCGACGACCTGCCCGACGAGTAGGCGAGTCGGATCTCGGTTTAGTGCCACCGCGACAGTTTCGGCGTGCCCGTTATCCGGGAATGACTTCGAGGGGCCTACTTCTCGTCGGCGAGCGCCGCGGTCCGCAGCCGCTCGCCCCGATCGGAACCGACAGTGAGATCAGGCACCGAGACCGGCTGGCCCTCCTCGTCGACCGCCACGTAAACGAAATACGATTCGGTCGTCTTCTGGCGGTCGCCGGCGCGTGGGTCCTCGCGGAAAGCCTGCAAGCGCACCCGGATGCTCGTCTCCCCGGCCTCGTAGACGTACGCTTCGATGAGCGCGACGTCGCCGACGTCGATCGGCCGTTGGAAGTCCACTCGGTCAACGTGGGCAGTTACACACGCACCGCCGGCAAAGCGCATGCTGGCCATCGCGCCGACCTCATCCATCCACCTCACGACGTTGCCGCCATGGGCGGTCTGGTGGGTGTTCGCGTCGTCGGGCTGGACGATCACGCGGTTCTCGAGGTGTGTCTCTACGAGGTCCGGCATGGTTCGACCTCCTCGTCCAGGAGCATGAACGTAGTGATACCGCATTGGTCCCTTCTCGGTTTTTTGGTCTTGTGGTCCAGTCCCTCCTCGAGCACAGAGTGGATGGCTGAGAGAGCGCGGTTTCAATCCTTTCTCGGGTTTCTGGTCCCTTAGATTCATTTTCGGCGCGTTAGCCCGCTGAACCGTGCGTCTATCTATCTGAATCCACGGTCGCGGAATTTTTATCCATACCAAAAATTCTACGTCTGCGCGCTCCAACGCGCGGGTATCCTGCTTCCAGGATGCCCTGAGAGACGTAGCTCCCCTGCCGTTTACCACGAGTCAATCCGTCTTGACCTTTCTCCCCTTTGTCGCGCGGGGAACGGTTAAGCCGCTGGGGAGCGTGGCCTGGTACATGAGCGAGTACCCACGTGATGGGGGCGGCCGGTTCGCCGAGAAGGTGAGCGAGCGGGATATTCTCGACCTGTTCGCCGAGGCCGACGCGCCGTTTCTGACTGCTCCCGAGATCGCCGCCCGAGTCGGGGTCACGCGCCAGGCGATCACCTACCGACTGAAGCGGATGCAAGAGAAGGGCCTCGTCGACCGGAAGGACGTAGGGTCGAACGCCGTCGTGTGGTGGGTCCCCGACGAAGAGGGGAGCCGGGCCGCGTCGTATCTGAGTTGGAAGGCGATCGACGAGCGATACGGGGACGATCGGTTCGGCCAGAACCCCGGGTGGGCGGAGGGCTTAGAGGACCTCGGCGAGAACGCCTGATCGAGGATGACGTATGCGCAGGGATCGATCGTGATCGCCGACAACCCCTTTGCTCCCGGGTTCCGGCCGTTTCTAGTCGTCTCGAACTCCTCGCGGCCCTACCAGGGAGAGGAGTATACCACCGCGATCGTCACGACGACTGAACGCGACACGGCCGTTCGGTTCGAAGCCGACGACCTCACCGAAGGGGGGATCAACGAGTACCCGAGCTTCGTGAATCCGTGGTCGCTGCACGTACTCCAGCACGAGGAGGTCGACCGACGGGTTGGGCAGGTCTCTCTCAGCATGATCCGCGCGGTCGTCGAGGGGATCGCCCGATACGTCGAACCCGAGGACTAGCTCTCGACGCTCATTGTTTTTCGAGACCGGCACGAGCGTCCGGTAACCGATCGCAGCGGAGAGAAAACCCAAAACGAGGTCGAACGGACCCAGTACTCACAGGAGTCCGTAGACCCCGGCCGGCGAAACGCTCATTCGCCCGCCCTCGCTCCCGCTGGTATGCCATATCTACAGTTCGAGACGAGCGTCAAGCTACCGGCCGAGGGGAAGTGCGCGTTCGTCGAGCGATTCACCGACCGGTACGCCATGGAGATGAACACGGGGACCGGCCGCGTCGCGGTGACGATCCGCGAGCACTCGGACGGGCGGGCGAGGACGAACCAGCGGTGGTACTCGACGCCGATCGGGGAGGGGCGGTCGGCCGAGCAGCGCCGCGCGTTCGCCGAAGGGGGGATCGAGGAACCCGAAGCTCGTTTTCGATCCCGGCGGCCAGCGTCTACGTGACCTACACCGAACACCTCGGCGAGGACTTCCACCTCGCGGAGGGCCAACCCCGGTCCGGGAAGCGGGCGACGATCCCGATCCCGCTGATAGCTCGGCCGAGTGACCGAAAGCGGAGCGGACGCTCGGGACGGAAGGAGGGGTTGCTCGGTGTTCGTTCACGATCCATGTCGATAGAAGTAAACAGCGCGATCCACACGTGTCGGTAATGAGCGACCGGGTCGTGCCCCCGTCCTCCTCGTCCTCCTCACCGGCTTCGAAGTCGTCCTCGGGTGCGGGGCACGTACACGTGGTCGGGACCGCACACGTCTCCGCCGAGAGCGTCACGGAAGTCGAGGAGACTATCGAACAGAGACGCCCGGACGTCGTCGCCGTCGAACTCGACGAGGGCCGCTATCGCCAGCTCAAAGGCGAGACGCCCGACGACCTCGATGCGGGCGATCTGCTGCGGGGCAACACCGTCTTTCAGTTCCTGGCGTACTGGATGCTCTCCTATGTCCAGATGCGCATGGGCGATCGCTTCGACATCACCCCCGGAGCCGATATGCTCGCGGCGGTCGAGACCGCAGAAGGCCTCGGCCTCGGGGTCGCGCTCGTCGATCGCGATATCCAGGTGACGATCCAGCGCTTCTGGTCGCGAATGACGTTCTTCGAGAAACTGCGGATGGTCGGGAGCCTGCCGCTCGCGCTGGTGGGTATCGGCGGTGGCAGCAGTGGCGACAGGGAGGGAAACGAAGAGGACGTCGAAGCCTTCGACGTCGACTCGCTCACCGACGCCGACGTGGTGACCGCGATGATCGAGGAGTTCCGGCGGTTCTCGCCCGGGGGCGCACGAGCACTGATCGACGAACGGGACGCCGTGATCGCCCACCGGCTGGTCGGCCTGCGCGAGGCGGGCCATGAGGTCGTCGCGATCGTCGGCGCAGGCCACCGCAAGGGCATCGAACGCTATCTCGAACATCCCGAGGAACTGCCGCCCATCGAGTCGCTCATGGGCACCCACGAGCGGCGGTTTTCGGTCTATAAGCTCTTGGGTTATACCTTCACGCTCGGATTTCTCGCCTTTTTCATACTCGTCGCGATGGCGGGCGCACGCAACGAACTCCTCTTCCGGCTCTTCGGGGCGTGGTTCCTTGTAAACGGGCTCTTCGCTGCCGGGTTGGCGCGGCTGGCCGGTGCCCATCTCACGAGCGCGCTGACCGGCGGCGCACTGGCCTGGCTCACGAGCGTCAATCCCCTGCTGGCGCCCGGGTGGTTCGCCGGCTACGTCGAGTTGCGCTACCTCGACGTCAACGTGAGGGACATCGGGACGTTGAACGACCTGCTTTCGGACGAGGAGAGACCCCTCGGCGAGCTCTACGAGCGGATGACGACCGTCCCGCTGTTTCGGCTCATCTTCGTCGTGGCACTCACCAATATCGGAAGCATCGTCGCGAGCTTCCTGTTCGTGATCGTCGTCCTGCCCTATCTGGCGGCCGACGTCGGCGGCGTCGATGGGATCGTCCGACTCATGCTTCGAGGGGCCGAAAACAGCGCCGACCTCATCCGGACGGCCCTGACGTGATCGAACGAAGGGAAGTCCCGTCGATAGTAGCCGCCGGAATCGAGAAACCGATAGGCAAGGGGATACTAAGGCAAGCGATGGAATCGAACGGGGAGAAGCGATGAACGTCGGCACGCGCGAGGCGTTCGATTTAGCCGTCGCGTGGGTCGCTTTGGGAGTCGCTTTCACCGTTTTCCTCCGGCGCGAGGTAGCGAACGCGCTGTTCGTGGGCCTGGCAGGCGGCCTTCCGACAGGAGTGCTCGCGGTCGCCGGGAGAGCCTTCGCACTCAGCATGGTCACGGTCGGAGTGGGCTTTTTGCTCCACGAACTCGCCCACAAGGTCGTCGCGATCCGCTTCGGCCAGCGCGCGCAGTTCCGCGCGGATTACGGCATGTTGTTTCTGGCGATCGCCGGGGCCTTCGTCGGGTTTCTGTTCGCCGCGCCGGGCGCGGTCTACCACCGGGGACGGATCACCGCCCGGCAGAACGGTCTCATCGCACTCGCCGGCCCGGTTACCAACCTGGGGCTCGCGGTCGTCTTCGCGCCCCTGCTCACCCAGCCGGGATTCTTCGGCGAGGTCGGCGCGCTCGGGGTCGGAATCAACCTGCTGCTCGCGGGCTTTAATATGATCCCCTTCGGTCCGCTCGATGGTCGGAGCGTGCTTCGCTGGAGCAAAGTCGTCTTCGTGCTCACCTTCGTTCCGAGCGCCGCGCTCGCGGTTTTCGGCTTGCTGTTCGTCCTCTAGTCGTTCTCTAGTCGTCTTCCGATCGTCTCGTAGCCGTTCTCGGATCGGGCGTTCAGCGGTCGCGATCCGGGCAGGAAGTCCCGGCGATCTCCGGTGGAGAACGGTCGCGAGGGTTCCGGTTAAACGGTGTGTTTTTCGCCCTGCCCGACGCGGACACGGTTAATGGCCGGCGAGGACACCGAAGACGAGCGAAACACCGACGAAGAGAGCGACGAGCGAAACGAGGGAACGGACGCGGACCGGAGGGAACTCACCTACGCCGAAGCGGGCGTCGACATCGACGCGAGCGAGGCCGCGACGGCGGCGCTCGTGGGCGCGGCGAGCGGGCCTGGCAGGACGGGTGGAACGGACGGGGAGGACCACGGGGACGATACCGGCGAGGAGTACGCCGGCCTGATCGATCTCGGCGGTACGTACCTCGGACTCGCGACCGACGGGGTAGGCACGAAGCTACTCGTCGCCGAAGCCCTGGGGGAATACTCGACGATCGGTATCGACTGCATCGCGATGAACGTCAACGACCTCGTGGCGGCGGGCATAGGTCCAGTGGCGTTCGTCGACTACCTGGCGGTCGCCGAGCCCGACGAGGGGGTCGCCGCGGCGGTCGGGGAGGGGCTTAGCGCCGGCGCGGAAGAAGCGGGGATCGAACTCGTCGGCGGCGAGACCGCCGTCATGCCCGAGGTGGTCCGGAACCTCGATCTCGCGGGGACCTGTGCGGGCTTCGCCTCCGGGGAACAGTTGTTCCCGGGCGAGGCCCAGGTGGGTGACGTGCTCGTGGGCTTTCGGTCGAGTGGCATCCACTCGAACGGGCTCACCCTCGCCCGGCAGGCCGCGACCCGCGAGCACGATTACGGCGACCCGTTCCCCGAGGCGTCCGAACGGGAGGGAGGGACGGAGCGAACGATCGGCGAGGCTCTCTTGGAACCGACGCGGATCTACACCCGCCTGCTCGAACCCCTTCGCGAGCACGACACCCACGCCGCGGCCCACGTCACTGGCGGTGGGTGGGGGAATCTCGCCCGAATGGGAAGCTATCGCTACGCGATCCGCAGGGCCTTCGATCCCCAACCCGTCTTCGCGTTCGTCCAGGACCAAGGGTCGGTGAGCGACGAGGAGATGTACTCGACGTTCAACATGGGTACAGGGTTCGTCGCCGCCCTCCCGCCGAGGGACGCCGAGAGAGTGTGTGCGGAGACCGACGGGCGGGAAATCGGCCGCGTCGAGGAAGGGTCGGGCGTCGCGGTCGGCGGCGTCACGATCGAGTGACAACCGCCGAGCAGCGAGGCCGTCAACCCGGTCTCGACACGGATAGCCGATCCGACCGATCCGCGGGGAAATTTATGAGCGGCGGGACCGTTTCGATCCTATGGGACTCGACGTCGAGCCGCCGGCACCGCCGCGGTTGAACATCGGGCAAAGCACCGAGGAGTACGAGGACGCGAGCGTTTCGAGCGACGAGTACCGCCGCGAGCAACTACAGGGGTTCCTCGACGAGGGAGCTTGGGAGGAAGCCTTCGAGCAGTGGGCAATGGGCGCGGAGATAAGCGAGTTCGAGTGGCGGGTGGCCCGCGAACTCGACTTGGTAAGCCGGTTCGATTTCTTCTGGGACGACTTCGCCGACCGAGTGGGCTACCACGCGCCGGGCATCCCCGAGGACTGGCGCGAGCGCGAGATCCACCCCGAGCTCGACTCCTGGGGGACGGTATCTTCGATCAACGCCGGACTCACCGAACTCGGCCAGATCGTCTGTGAGGTCCTCAAGGACGAGTACATCGACTGGGAGGCGGAGTACGAACCGCCCGAGGACCTACCGGACTTCTGAGATCCACTCGAACACGGGGGAGCGAGACACAACCGAAAGGAACAGGAGCCGCTCGGTCGCCGCCGGTTACTCGCGCGGGACGGAGATGTTTTTCAACTCGCCACCACAACTCGGACAGCGGCCCGACTCGCTCGGTCGGTGTCCACAGTCGATACACTCGTATATACCCTCACTCGGCGTGTAGGGATCAGTTCGTACCATAGTAGTGTCTACGGTAAAATCGGCATAACTGTTACGATGTAACACACTAGCTCGATATCAAGCCCTAAATCACGTATATATCACGCGTCGCGTGGTCGGACCTACCGATCCGCACGGGGAAGGGGACGAACCGGAGGGATTCGACCCGCTCGGAGAGAGTCGCCCTACAGTTCCGCGGCGAGCACGAACGTCTCGCGGCGGGCGCTCGAATGGGTAATCTCGAAGCCCTGGGCCTCCAGATCCGAGACCGCGCGATCGAGGTCGAACCGTTCGTCGAGCGAGGGGCCCTCCTCGCCGGTGCCCGCGGCCGACCAGTCGACGATGCCTACCCTGCCATCGGGCCCGAGAACGCGAACGAGTTCGGCGAGAGAATCCTCGTCGGCGAACTCGTGGTAGGTCATCGTCGAGAAGGCGGCATCAAGAGCGCCCTCGGCGAAGGGCAGGTCGGCGATCTCGGCGGTTACCGTCTCGACGGTCTCGGGGAGACCCTTCTCGCGATAATAGTCGCCCATTGCCTCCTGAACGTCGATCGCATAGACCCTCTCGGCGTAGGGCGCGATGTCGTCGGTATAGAAGCCGGTCCCGCTGCCGAGGTCGGCGATAGCGTCCCCGGGAGCGGGGTCGAACAGCGCGAGCAGTTCCTCGACCGAACAGAACTCGTATCGCCAGGAGTCCTCCAAGTTGTCGGCGCGTTCCATCGGATAGGTGTGGAAACCCATGTCCTCTCGGAGGAAGGGCAGGGGCATAACCTTCGGCCCGAAACGAGGGCTCTCCACGGAACGACGACCGAGATGACGGCGTAGGTACGAGAGCTTCGACCGTCGATCGAGGGATCCATGGTTCCACATAGGGAAGGAACGAACGAACCACTATCCGACAGCAGCCGGGCGTGAGATACGGGGCGCGTATCCCTCGGCCGCCTCGGAGTAACGCGACACATCCGAGGAACGAGGAGGCGAGGGTTCAGGCGGTCGGTTCGACGTTCTGGTTCATGCGAAAGAGGTTCCCGGGGTCCCACTCGGTTTTGAGGGCGGCCAATCGATCGTAGTTGTCGCCGTACGCCGCCTCGACCCGCTCCGTACCTTCCCGGCCGAGGAAGTTCACGTACACGCCGTCGGTCGAGTACGGCGTCATCGCATCGAGGAACTCCCTGGCCGACTCGACGTGTTCATCGTCGGTGGTCGAGTCCGTCCACCTCGCCCACGCGGTGACCGAGAAGGCCGCGTCGCGATGGGGAAAGGCAGTCGCGGCGACATCGGCACGGTTGATCGCACCGCCCATCGTCTCGAAGAACACCGAGCTCGAAGGTGATGGGAACCGCTCGCAGTACTCCAGGACGACGTCGATCGCTTCGTCGGGGAGCCCCGCGAGGTAGTCGGACTTCCAGTAGTTGCGATAGCCCTCCGCAGCCGCCTCGGTGAGGATCCGTTGGACCCTCGTGTACGGTTGTGGACGCACGAGGTCGGCGATCGGTTCGCCGACGCTCCGAAGCGGTCGGAGCACCTCCCGCCCCTCCTCGATGGCACCCGCATAACACACCGTCAACTGGACGATCCGTTCGCCTCGGATCGATTCGGGGAGCGCCGAGTTCGCCGGCGCTGTCGCGATCCCCGCCAGGCAGTTGACTGCCTCCGGTGCGTCGGTCACGAACGCACGATAGGAGCGAAGCACCGCTCCCGCGTTGTCGAACGGATGGACGATCCGTTCGCCCAGCACCTCGGGGCCGACCTCGTGGCAGTCGTACTCGAAGGACGTGACGACGCCGAAGTTGCCCCCGCCACCGCGAACCCCCCAGAAGAGGTCGGGGTTCTCGCTCTCGCTGGCGTGGACGAGCTTTCCCTCCGCAGTGACGAGGTCCACGGATCGAAGGTTGTCTATCGTCAGCCCGTGCTTGCGGGCGAGTCGACCGGTCCCGCCACCGAGGGTGAGGCCGGCGACGCCGGTTTCGGACACGATGCCGGCCGGCACGGCGAGTCCGAACGCCTGGGTCTCGTGATCGAGGTCGGCTATCGTGGCCCCGGCTTGGACGCGTGCCGTCATCGCGTTGGGATCGACCCGAACCGAATCCATTGGCGAGAGATCGATCACGAGTCCGTCGTCACAGACGGCGGTGCCCGTGACGTTGTGCCCGCCGCCCTTCACCGAGAACAGGAGATCGAGATCTCACGCGAGGTTCACGGCCGCTATCACGTCGGCCGCACCCGTACACTGTGCGATAACTGCCGGCTCCTTGTCGATCATCGCGTTCCACACCGTACGGGCCTCGTCGTACCCCTCGTTCCCGGGTTGGAGTACTGCTCCGTGTAGTCGGTCGCTGAACGCCTGGATCGTCGGTTTCTCGAGTCGATTTACAGTTGTCATGATAGCTCTCCCCGCGACCTCCGGGTCGAGTGTAGGACACCGGGGAGTATCGAGTTACTCCGCGAGAATCGTCCCACGCCACGATCGATCGCTTACGGTGCGAATATTGATAGCATATAGCACGAAACGTATGCCATGGTCGGTGACGGGGCTTCCCTTCCGGAAGAGGTTCTGGAGGACGTGGCGTACCTCTCGCGGTCGGCGAACCGCCTCCGGATCCTCGACGTGATCGCCACGGCACCGCACATTCCTCGGGCCATCGCCGACGAGACCGATATTCCCCCGATCGACCCTTCGGCGGATATTAGCCGGGATCGTCGAACGCGGCTGGGCCGAGCGGACCCTCGACGGCGAGTACGTAGCGACGCGAACGGGCGAGTCGTCGCCGCCGAAACCGAACGATACATCGGCGCGATCCGAACGATCCGGGCGCTCGGCGACGCGGTGGCCTGGCTCCCGACCGAGGAACTGACGATCGGGCTCCAGCACTTCAGCGAGGCGACCGTCAGGCGACCCGAACCGAACGCCACGATGGCCCTCAGCACGTTCGCAACCGAACTGATGCGGGAGGCGACGGAACTCGCGTGTCTCGTGAACATCCCACCGTCCTTGGCGTTCGAGGAGGCGATGATGAACGGTGTCTTCAATGGGCGCTTGAGAACGGAACACGTCATCGCCGAGGGGGAACTGGCCGTTCTCGGGGAGAACGCAGAGCGTGCGTCCCGCTGGCAGGCGTACGTCGAGGCGGGGGCCGATCTGTACTGCTACGATGGTCCCATCCCGTGCAATCTCCTCGTCATCGACGAAACGGTGCTCGTTCTCGATCGCCAGCCCGAGGCCGCAGAGGGCATCGAGAGTACGAACGCGGTGGTCCAGTCATGGGCTCACGAGATGATTGAGGATCATCGGGAAGACGCAGAACGGCTTGGCACCTCGGCGTTCGCTCAGGAGTCGATCGACGTTACAGACAACGACCAGTGATACATATAGCTCCTATCGGTCACGGCCTGTGTCCCTCCAGCAGCTATCGGAAGTCGCATACCGAACAGAGGGTGCTATTCGCTCACTGATGATCGACCTGCGGCACACCGTAATCGGATGCATCGATCCCGGTGTGAAGAGTTTCTCCGGGCTCAGATCACGCCGTCGGCTTCGAGGGATTCGATCTCCGCCTCGGAGAGCCCGACTTTCTCGCCGTAGACCGCGTCGTTGTCCTCGCCCTTCCGGGGCGCGCGTTCGATGTCGGGGAGGGCGGCATCCGAAAAGCGGATCGGCGTCCCGGGGACTCGAATGTCCTCGGCGAAGTCGGGGTGATCGACCTCGGTCATCATCTCCCGTTCTTCGAGATGGGGGTCATGGATGACCTCCTCGATGGTCTGGACCGCCCCGCAGGGCACGCCGGCGGCGATCAGTCCCTCTTCGAGTTCGTGGCGATCTCGCTCTCGGGTCCACTCTTCGATCATCGCGTCGATTTCCTCCATGTGATCGAGGCGTTTCACGTTGGTATCGAAGCGTTCGTCGCCGAGCAGGTCCTCGCGGCCGATCGCTTTCAGCAGTGTCCGCCAGTGGGCATCCGACGCACAGAGGATCGCGATATAGCCTTCCTCGGTCTCGTAGGCGTTATAGGGACACTTCGCGAGCGAACTGTGGCGATTGCCCGTTCGCGGGGGAGCTTCCTCGTCCTTGTAGTAGGAACCGAGCTGGGAGAGCAGCGCCGGGACGACCGCCCCGTACATGCTCGCCTCGACGAACTGCCCTCTCCCCGTACGCTCGCGCTGGAAGAGCGCGCCGAGCACGCCGGTCGCGAGGTGGATCCCCCCGAGGAAGTCGCCCGGAGCCATGCCCGTCTTGACGGGTGGACCGTCCTCGAACCCGGTGCCTTCCATGACGCCGCCGGTCGCCTGGATGATGAGATCCATCGCGCGGCGCTCGCTTTTGGGTCCCGAGTCACCGAAGCCGCTGCCGTGGGCGTAGATCAACTCGGGGTTTACCTCCGCAAGGGTCTCGTAGTCCAGGCCGAGTTTTTCCATCGTCCCCACTGCATAGTTCTCGACGAGGACGTCCGCGTCCCGGACGAGATCCTTGAAGATCTCCGTGCCCCGCTCGGATTTGAGATTGAGCGTGACGTCCCGCTTCGAGGAATTTAACATCACCAGTTCGGGGGGTTCGCCTTCCTCGACTCGGGAGCGAAGCGGCTCGCCGAAGGGGGGTTCGACCTTGATGACGTCCGCGCCGAGATACGCGAGGACGAGCGAGCAGTACGGACCATTGTAGATCTGCCCGAGATCGATCACTTCGATCCCCTCTAAGGGCTGGCCCGATTGCCCCGACTGATCCGGCTGCTCCGATCGGTTCGATCGATTCGGCTGGCTCATGCTTCGAGTGCTAGCCCTTCTCGGAAGGGTGTTTCCCTTGACCGAGTGGCGGTGTTAGTTGACGCAATCCCCCGCCAAGCAACCGCCAGGGGTAAGCGCTGAAAGGAGCCGACCGCGTGGCGGCTCCGACGCCACGTTTTCCGAGGGCGCGGAGACGGCCTCGCGCTCGGCGGGCCCCGGCGAAGTAAGGACCGCAGGCCGAGGACTGTGGTTCGAAAGGGCTTCGCTCTCTCGTCATTGCGG
>PXRA01000078.1:6732-16138 GCA_003021725.1 Halobacteriales archaeon QH_8_64_26 | reverse complement strand
TCGGGTCGAGAGGCGGCAGTCACTCGTCGAGGAGTCCGAGTTGGCTGAGGAAATCGTGTTGGTCAAGGTAGAGGCGTTTTTGTGGGGTTTGCCGTCTTCAATTACGAAGTTCTCATATGCCGCACCTCGAACGTTTCATGTGTCGGGGGGTATCTCGTCAAATTCTCCATCGTGGGTACCCGAGAGGGTGCTCTCCGTCGTGACCAGATTCTCCCCAACAAGCATCTCGTGGACCGTAATCTGGAAGTCGGAAATGATATTGACCACCGCTTGCGTACATGCTTCGACGTTTTCACGCCTCTCTATCGTATCCGCAGTCGGCGACATGAACGTGAACGGCTCGGCGACGACATCCGGTAGCCTCGAAATTCTTGCTCGTTCAATACACCTGTATACTCACGCGCGAGTTGTTCGGCGTCTGTCGTGGTTTCAGCCATCGAGTGTTCGTCCTCAGAGTAGTATGATATGAAACGACATGCCATCGTCACTTGAATGCTCTCCACAGTGTGATAAAAAGGCACTACGTTTGAACCCGACTGTCGATGAGTATGCACTCTGTATTGACCGATGCGGAAGTGGCGAAGAACAGGGTGTGTGAACTGTTGTATGACGCCCTCAGAGACACTGAAAGACATATTTCTCATCTCGCCCGTTCGGCGTCTAGCGATCAACAGGGAATCTTGATGGCTAAGCCGTCCGAGCGCATGGATGGTACCGTGAGTTCCGCTAAATCGTCCTGATGTGTCTCGTCTACGACATCGAACAGTACGTAACCAGCTGATTCCAACGATGTACGGCGACTCAATGGAGCTGAACGTTCTCAGTAGGCGAGTATCGAACGACCCGATCGGGTTACTCCGCGTGAACCCTCGTCTCGGTACGAATAGGATCGAGGCAATACCGGAGCAGTTCGGCAGGGTGTCAGACGTTCGACCCCGCGTTGTTCACCGACCTGTCTCTGAACGGCATGAATTCGATGTTTTTCGTTACGTTAGAGCCGTCACCGCCGGCCCCCCCAGTGATGTTCGGACCATTGCTGGCACCCCAATAGTTCCGTGGTGCATTGAGCACATCGTTGCCCGATTGCGGTGGTTCCCCGTTGGGGAAGTTTTCGACGGCAACGAGGATGTCGTTGTCTTCGACTACGTGGTCACCGAAGTTCGAATACTCGCCGACGAAGATGGCAGCGCCGTCGAAGGGATTTCCGAAGGTACCATCCATGTCGCTGAACTCGCACAGACGAATCTCGAAATCGGTGGGGCCGACGTCGTTGTCGTCTTCGGTGAGTGTCACGCCTCGCCCGAAGCTCGAGTTCCGACCCGAGCCTGTATCGCCGATGGTCGTTATTGTGGTCCGAGTAATCGTCGTCCCCCGGACGCCACCATGGTTGGCGATACCTTTCGCCTTCGTCTTGCTACCGTAGTCTCCACCCGGATCCGAGTTGGTCGTGTAGATGTTTTCGATCCTGCAGTTGTGAACTTCGGTCCCGCTGATCGTCGCCTCGGACGGACTGTACTTAGGAAGAGGACCGGGAGCGGCATCGATCCCGAGGCCTGCTGCACGCGCCCCCTCGCTAACGTCCGTGACGACGGAGTCTTCGAGAGCGAAATCATCGCTCTCCCCGACAACCCGAATACCGAAACTCTCCTGCGAGTCGCCACTGCCACCCGTATTCTCGACCGTAACCGCATCGACGGTGACGCCCGCGGCGCCGGCCACGGTGACCGTTTCGCGGATCCCACTTCCCCCATCGACGACGACGTTCCTCGGGTTCCCGGATCCGCTGAGTGTAATGTTATCTGTCTCGATTACCACTTGTTCGTCGTAGCTACCGGGTTTCACGCAGATCCTATCATCGGGCGTCGCGTCGTCGACCGCTCCCTGGATCGTATCATAGTGCTGTGGTGCGTTAGAATCGGGATTGACGACTCGGTCGCAGCCGTTCGATGGGCCAGCTGCTGCAGCGTCGCCGAATACGGCTGTCCCGATTCCGACTGTGCCAGCTGTCTTCAGGACTGTTCGCCGTCGAAAACGCCGGGTTTCCTTTGTCATTGTCTTCGGTCTCCCTGTGGTGAGTCGTGGTCGTGTTCGGAACCGACCATAGGACATGTGTGGCCCCGTTCGCCCCGTCCGTGAGTAAGGGCGTCCGAACATCGGCTCAGAAATGCTAGCTAGTGTCATGTAGGTGTTGCTAAAAATTAGTGACAAGTGAGTGTGTCATACAACGGTTCACATAGTTCTATGAATTTCCTTTGACCGCTTGAAAGCGTCGTGCACTTGGTACACGGCGTTTTTAGTGAAGCTCATACTTGACGGAAGAAAAATTCGACGTTGCTGTTGGCGAAGAGATCGTGAGGGAAGTGAACGAACTGGTCGCCGTGTGTGATGATCTCGGAGCGGCTGGCTTCGAAATCGTCGAGGTCATGCTCACAGCGTTCATTCGATCCGAGTCAGATTACGTTAAATAGGTAAGAGAGATTATTATTATTCAGAAAAGAAAGGCACTCTCTAACTATCCCTAAAAGCCGTGCACTTAGTGCGCAACATTCTAAGCGTATAACTCGCTATAATGATGAGAAGTTTGACTGCAGTGTGGGAACAATTCTATGACGCGCTCGCAAAAAGGCGAAGCGCCTTTTGAACCACGCGGGACTTTCCGAGTCCCGCGGACCGTGCGAGCGGGCCGGCGGACCGCGAGCAGAAGCCGAGCGTGTCGGGGAGTTTCAAACCGTTCAGCCGACCTCTGCCCAGTTCCGAGTCCCTAAGTTGACACCGCTAACCGACATCCCCTCAGTCCCTGATCGGTCTCGGTCACCACGAGTTTCGTCCGCGGTCCACTATGCCACACTCGGAGACGATCAGCCGCTATCGCCCGTCGTCGTCGCTGCCACCGATTGCCATCACGGTGATCGGTTCGGTTCCGGACTGTAGTACGCGAGCACGACCCCGAGGCCGACGACGAGGGCCGCGTAGCCAAATGCCGCGAGATAGGTGTGGGTGGATTCGATGAGGTAACCGGCGATCACCGGCGCGGAGAAGGAACCGAAGGCACTCATCGTCGTCAGCGCCGAGAGCGCGGTCGCGGTGACGGTCGGCTCGACGAGTTCCTGGACGTAGGTAAAGAGAATGCCGATTCCCAGTTGGACGAACAGCCCTGCAAGCAACAACGAGCCGGCGACCAGCGGGGTGAGTTCGGTGAGCGCGATCACACCCACTAACGGGAGCGTGGCAGCGAAGGCGACAGTGACGATCGGCCGGCGACGCTGGGCGAGGAAGCGATCGGAAATGAAACCGCTGCCGCTGCGCGAGAGCACGCCGATCGCGGGAAACACCGCGACGAGCAAGCCACTCGCCGCGAGCGAGAGGCCGAGTTCCTCGGTGAGATAGGTCGGCATCCAGCTGTTGAAAAAGACATAGGCCGAGTAGGCGACGAACCCCATCCCCGCGATCGAGAGGACATTTCGGTCGGTGAGGACGCGTTTGAACTCCGCGAGCTGGGGCTGGCCGTCGGCGTCGGCCGTGCCGCCGTCGGCACGGGTGGACCAACCGGCGCGACTGGCGCTGCGGCTGGTGAGGTGAAAGGCCGCTCCGGAGAGGGCGATCGGGATCGCGAAGACCGCGAAGGGGGCGGCCCACCCGAAGCGGGCGACGATCAGCGGACCGGTGAACTGGCCGACGGCGAAGCCGGTGGGGGCGCTGGTCGTGAAGATTCCGACGGCACTCGCCCGATTCGCGGCCTCGAAGGTCCGCCCGATGAGATTGATACAGGCGCTCCAGATCAGCGGGAAGGATATCCCGGCGAGCGCGCGGGCGGCGAGCAGCGACCAATAGGAGCCACCGCGGGCGGCCTGCCAGCTCCACAGGCAGGCGGCGAGTAAACTGGCGGCCGCGAGCGTCGCCGCCCACCGGTTGTCGACTCGATCGAGGACGATTCCTGCCGGGATTCCGACGAGGACGCCGACCGCAAAGAGCGCGCTCACGATCCAGCTGGCGGCCGTCGCGTCAATGGCCAACTGTTCGGAAAGCACCGGAAGGAAGCTCGCCGGAACGATGATATAGGCGTTCAGCGCGGCGGCGAGCAGCCAGCTTCCCGCGACGAGTCCCCACGGTCCCTCGAAGCGCTGCCGGCCGCTCACCGGGGGGGACCTATCGATACCGCACGCATCAGCGCCACGTTCGGCCGATCGTCGGACGAGCGAGCGAGAACACTAACACACTCGGTCATACTCCAACGCGACGGCCTGCGAGGAAAAGTACTTCGCTCGATCTACTGAGAGCGATCGACGCCGGGGTTCCACGGGAAGGATAGACAGGAACCATCGACGGATCCAGGTTCTATAGCGTTCGCATGCCGAAGGTATACCCGTCGAGGAATCGAACGCCCGGCGTATGAGTCCGGAGTCCAAGGGGCGGCAGGCATCCCAGGAGCCCGACGAGGTTATCGAAGAACTGATCGAGCGCGGCGAGCGCGCGATGGACGCGATCGCCGACTACGATCAGGAACAAGTCGACGAACTCGTGCAAGCGGCCGCCTGGGCGATCTACGAGGAAGAGCGCGCCGAGGAGATATCGGCAATCGCGGTCGAGACCACCGGCCTCGGGAACGTCGCCGACAAGACCGCGAAGAAACGCCGGAAGACGTTCGGGACGCTTTCGGATTTGCTCGGGGAACCCTCCGTCGGCGTGATCGACCGCGAGGAAGCGGACGGCATCACCGAGATCGCAAAACCGGTCGGCGTCGTCGGCGCGGTCGTTCCGTCAACGAACCCGGGTGCCACACCGACGAACATCGCCATGATGGCACTCAAAGGCCGGAACGCGGTGCTCCTCTCACCCTCGCCGAGCGGGCTAGAGACCTGCGAGAAGGTTCTCGAATACATCCATGCGGAACTCGAGAAGGTGGGTGCGCCGACCGATCTCGTCCAGATGGTACCACCGCCCGTGAGCAAGGCGAAGACCTACGAGCTGATGGATCGGGTCGATCTGCTCCAGGTGACCGGATCGGCGAACAACGTCCGCCGGGGCGAGCAGTCCGGCACGCCGAACTACAACGTCGGGGAGGGAAACGCCGTCTCGATAATCGACGAGACCGCCGATCTCGACGCGACGGCCGAGCGGATCGAAACGAGCAAGACCTTCGATTACGCAACGAGCTGTTCGAGCGACAACTCCGCGGTGATCGTCGAGTCGGTCTACGACGACGCCATTGCCGCTCTCGAGGATGCGGGCGCGTACCGCTGTGACGACGAGGAACGCGAGAAACTCGAAGCGACGCTGTTTCCCGACGGAGCGGGCTCGCTCAGCGGCGAAATTACGGGCCAACCCCCCGAGGAGATCGCCGAGGCCACCGGCCTTGAAAACGCGGCCGCCCGGGAGGCCGACTTCTTCCTCGTCGAGGGCCGGGGTATCGGACCGGACTACCCGCTGTCGGGCGAGAAGATCTCGGTCGTGCTCACGACCTTTGCGGTGCCCGACTTCGACGGCGCGCTCGAAACCACCCAGGAGATCCTCGATTACGAGGGTAGCGGCCACTCCTGTGGGCTCCATACCACCGACGAGGGCCATGCCGAGCGGATCGGCCACGCGATCGACGTCTGTCGCTTGCTGATCAATCAGCCCCAGTGCGTTGGCAACGGCGGCAGCTTCGAGAACGGGCTGAACGTTACCCTCTCGATGGGCGCGGGCACCTGGGGTGGAAATCAGCTCGACGAAAACCTCGATTACACCCACTTCCTCAATACGACGACCGTCGCCGAGACGATCGAGCCCGACCCGCCGAGCGAGGAGGACCTGTTCGGCTCCTATCTCGACGAGCACGGAGAGTAGGGGTCAGGTATCGAGCCACTCCCGTCCCGAACGCGATCGCGGATCGTTCGAGGACGAGGCAACGAAGAGCGAAAAACGTCAGCGGTAGTTCTTTGCGAACGTGATCCCGAGCGAGAGCACGATCAGAACCAGCAAGCCGACCGAGACGGCGCTGTTGGTTAGAAAGGCCGTCGGGTCCTGTTGGTTCAGTAGCCACCCCTGAACGAAGCCCGTCTCCGCGATCGAACCGACGATGACGCCCAGTACGGGGCTGACCAGCGGGTAGTCGTACCTGAGGAAGACCAATCCCAGCAGGCCCGCGGCGAACATCACGAGGATGTCGAAGGGTGCGTTGCGAACGGCCAGCGCGCCGACGACCGCCAGGATCACGACTCCCGGGACGATGTAGCGAATCGGGACGTAGGCTACCTTCCCGAAGTACCGCGAGCCGCTCAGTCCGTAGACTAAGATAAGGGCGTTCCCTAAGAACAACGAGAAGATCATCGCGTAGACGAGCGGGCCGGACCGCTGGAAGATCCCCGGCCCGGGTTGAATACCGTGGATCGCGAGCGCGCCGAGCAGCGCTGCCGTCGAGCCGCTGCCGGGAATCCCGAGGGTGAGCGTGGGGATGAGTGCGCCGCCCTGGGTCGCGTTGTTGCTCGCGTCGGCGGCGATGACTCCCTCGATGATCCCTGTTCCGTACCGATCGGCCAACTCCTCGCTCGCCCACCGCTGGGCCTCGTTGTAGGAGACGAAGTTCGCCACGTCCGCACCGGCTCCGGGGAGCGAGCCGACGAGCGTGCCGATCGCCGTCGCCCGCAGGAAATCGACCGGCCGCGTGAGGACGTCCCGGATTCCCTCTACCGTCTGTGCGTAGCCCCCGGCCCCGGTAGCACCCTCCTCGCCCACACCGACCATCGAGCCACGCATCGCCAGCCGGATCATCTCGGTGAAGACGAACAAGCCGATGAGGACGACGATGTAATCGAACCCGTCCCTGAGAATAGTGAGGCCGAAGGTCGCCCGCGGGTTGGCGAGCTGTGGATCATTGCCGACGGTGCCGATCAGTAATCCGAACGCGCCGGCGAGCAGCCCCTTCGTGAGCGAGGCGTCCTTCGCGGCCGGGATGATCGTCAGCGCGAACACCGAGAGCAAAAATAGCTCCGGGCCGCCGAATGATAGCGCGAACTCCGCGATAAAGGGAGCCGCCAGTAGTAGCGTGCCGGCGGCGATGAGCCCGGCGACCCCGGAGACCAGCGCCGAGACAGCGAGTGCGTAGACCGCTCGTCCCTGCTGGGTGAGTTCGTAGCCGTCCCAGCAGGTGACGACCGACCCCGGCGCGCCGGGCGTGTTGATGAGGATCGCCGGGATCGAGCCCCCATAGACCGCCCCGCCGTATGCCGAGACGAGCAGAATGAGCGCTACGACGGGCGAGAGGGGAATCGTTACCGGCGTCAGGAGAATGAGCGTCATCGTCGCCGAAAAGCCCGGGATCGCGCCGAAGACGATACCGAGTGCCGTCCCGAACACGATCGCCAGGAGGACGATCGGCTGGAACAGCGCGCCGATCCCCGCGCCCATCGCGCCGTCGGCGAGGGCGACGGGCACCGCTGGATCGAGTGCCACACCACGAGCGAGGTCGATCAGCAGCGGAAGACTCGCGTCGGTCATCGGTCAGATCGGCACCACGAACGGTTGAAACGGGACGTTGAGCCAGTAGCCGAACACGGCATAGACGACCGCCGAGAACCCCACCGAGTATCCGACGAGGGCGAGGGGGTTCCGCTCGCCGAACATATAGAGGACGACGCCACAGAAGGCAATCGACGGGAGGAGGAAGCCGAGCAACTGGACGAGCTGGAAGTACGCGACGCTCGCTACCACCAGGCCCGCGGCGGTATACCGGTTGAAGTGCCGGTTGGTGTCGGCACGCTCCTCCCCGTTCTCGGCGTCTCCGTCCGCCGCCTCGACGGCCGATATCGCACGGCCCTTTTCTTGGCCGACGTCCTCTCGGTCGGTAGCGTCTCTTTCGGTGCGGGCGTCGCTGTCGGCGTCGCCACCCTTCCTCGGCGCTGTGTTCCCCGTCCTGGCCGATTCGACATCGACGACGTGAACGGCAGCCACGAGGACGGCGAGCGCGAGCGTGACGTACAGCAGGGGATGGGCGTACAGTACCGATCGGTCCGGCAGTCCCTGGGTATCGAGGTAGTAGTACGCTCCAAACAGAGCGACGAGGCTCGGGAAGAGCGCCTCGCCCGGATCGAGTGCGATGCGATAGCCGCTGGCTCCGAACGCGAGTTCCGGAATTCGTGTGTTTGTCATCGCTGAGAACTCTCGAAGCGACTCAGTTGCCCGAGAGGTACTGGTCGAAGAGCGGCTTGTATTCGTTCATCTTCGCCACGTTCTCCTCGACGATCTTTCGGGTCGCTTCGGGCGGGTTGTACTCGATGATCTCGCTGAGCCCCGAGAGGTCCTCGGCCCGCGCTCGGTAGGGATCGGCCATCATCGCCTCCTCGTAGGTCGAGACGAGCGTCTCGTAGCGGTCCGGGTACTGATCCTGCAGACCGCTCGGCGCTAACATCAGCTTCCATTGGACCGTTGCGGGTTCGGGATAGGGCAGCTCCGAGAGCCCGAGTTCGTCGAAACTGGGGACGCTCGGCCAGAGGCTCTGGGATTCTTCGGTGTGGGTCCCCAGCCCGGTCGCTTTGCCCTTGTTCGCAGGGTTGAACGCCCAGGGTTGGTTGACCGCGGCGTCGACGTCACCAGCTAAGATCGCCTTCCGGACCGACGATCCTCCTTCGAGGTTGACCAACTGAAACTCCAGGTCGTAGGTATCTTTCACCAAAAGCGCTGAGAGAGCAGTGTTCCCGACCGCGGAGGTGAGCCCGACGGTGACGTCCCCCTCCTTGTCCCGGGCGTAATCGAGGAACTCGGTCATGTCCTTGTAGGGCCGACCTTTCGGCGCGATCCAGAGGGTGGGGTCAGCGTGATTAGTACCGATGTACTCGAAATCACCCGCGCGATAAGACGCGTCCTGGAAGATCCAGGTCGCGGGCATCTGCGGGAGGTTCCACATACCAACGTTGTAACCGTTCGGATCGGCGTTGTAGAGTTGCTCGCCGCCGATCTGCGTGGATCCACCGGAGTAGTTCTGGACCGCGAAGTTCCCCCCGATGACGTTCGACCATGTCGGCGTGAGCGCACGCGTCGAGCGGTCGGTACCGCCGCCCTGTGACCAGGGGACAACGACGGTGATCGGTTTCGAGGGGTAGCCACTGCTGCCGCTGTTACTACCGTTGCCGCTGGTCGAACCACCACTATCGCCACTGTCGCTGTTGCCGTCGGTTCCACCGCCGCTGGAGCCGATACCACCGCCACCGACACAACCGGCGAGCGCGCCGACGCCCGCAATGGTCGAGGCCCGGAGGAATCGCCGCCGGGTCGATGCTTCGTCGCTCTCCTCGATCGGATCGGGATCGTTGTCGTCGTTTATCATGGGAGATCGCTACCGCCGTCGATAGGGACGGGGAAGGGTCTCGATAACCGAAGCGTCTCACCTGCTGCTCGCGATCCGCTCGCGCTCCCCTTCCCCGCCTTCTCG
>PXRA01000078.1:0-6666 GCA_003021725.1 Halobacteriales archaeon QH_8_64_26 | reverse complement strand
ATCATCGATCGCCGCTCGCGCTGCGCTGCTCGGAGAGGTGCTCCCAGACCCCGACACAGCCACAGCTCGGATCGACGTCGTCGAGGTGTGAGGTATCGGGTTCGCGTTCGGTGGGCTCGGTGCTGTCGGGGGATTCGGCTGCCGTCCCTCCCGCTCCGTCGGCGCCGGCCGTCGCGGACCGAGTAGTGGGACGGCCGTCGACGAACCGACCGTCCTCGAGCACCGGTACCGCCTCGAAGACGTTCTCCTGGGCACAGAAGCGTACGTCCTCGCTCCAGTTCTTCGAGGCGAGGAAGCGACCGGTATCGGACTCGACGAAGACCTCCTCGGCCGGTCGGAGGTCGCCGGTCTCGGCGCTCGTGTCGCCGCCGTGCGCGGCAGGCGACTCGGAACTCGTCGCCCCCGCCGCCGGAGCCGCGGTCGTCGTCGTGCTCGCGTCCGTGATCGCCTCGGCCATGTCGCTCTCGGGAGCGCTCGCCGTCACCGGATCGCCCAGCGCCGCCTGGAGGCGACGGGCGAGCGCGACCGCCGTGTAGGTGTCCTCCGGAGCCCGGTCGCCTCGGCGGCCGGCCGGCACGAAGACGACGCGGGACTCGGCGGGCAGTCGGTCGCGACAGGTCTCGACCAGTGCCTTGGCGTTGAGCAGCGAACCCATTACGATGGTGCCTGCACTATCGACGCGCTCGACACATCGTGTGCCATTGGTCGTCCGGAGCACGACGTCTTCGTTCTCGAAGAGATCGGCTCGCTCGCGGACCTCGGTCGGGGAGTTCCCCAGATCGAAGCCCGCGATGCGCTCGCCGTGGTGCTCGCCGACCTTGAGGACGTCCTCGCCGAATCGATCGGCCCCATCGCCCGCGACCGGGATGACGCCCTTCGCGCCGACTTCGAGCAGGGCGATGGCCGTTGCGCTCGCGCGCAGGGCGTCGATAACCACCGCACAGTCGTTCTCGGTCAGGGTCTCGGCCGCGTCCGTAGCGGATCGAACGGTGACGTCCATCAGTACATCTGCTCCCGATTGTTGTACCACTTGAACTCCAGTAGGTTATTGGAAGGGTCCTGGAGGAAGAAGGTCCGGTGCTCGTCGACCTCGCCCTCGAAGCGGGTCATCGGGTCCTGGAAGAACTGGAGGTCTCTCTCCCGGGCGCTTTCGAGCAGTGCCTCGAAGTCCTCCTCGTCGGTCATCGTCACGCCGAAGTGCCGGGGATACATCCGCACGTCCTCGTCGTCGACGATCTCCTCGGCCGGAGCCTTGTGACAGACGATCTGATCGCCGTAGAAATTCAGCGTCAGACGGTCCTCGTAGCGCCGGGCTTTCTCCGCGCCCATGCCATCAACGTAGAACTCCTCGGCCCGATCGAGGTCGTCGGTCGGGATCGCGAGATGGAAGATGTGTTCGTTCTCAATCATCGATCGTGACCTCCCGCCTGGAAGGCGTTTCGTAGCGTCTCTCCTCGTCGGCTCCATCCGAAATCGTCTCGCTGCTGGTCGTTCTTTCGTCGGTCGGTTCCTCGTGAGTCGTTCTCTCGTCGGAGTGAATCATATGCAGGGTATCGCTTCGCAGTCCCTGGCGAAGGGTCTCTAAGGGGATGACGTCGGCCATGTCGATGTTGCCGAGGTTCACCGAAGAGCCCAGTTCCTCGATGAACCAGATCTGTTGGTCCTTCCGTGGCGCTTCGAAGAGGACCCGATCGGCCGCGACCTCGGCGGTGAGTCCGTCGATCAGCTCCGAGCGGACGCCGCCCTCGGCGTCGTAGACACCGGTGGTGCCGCTCGATCGGCCCTCGGTGATGACCTTCCAGGCACCGGCGTCGAGTTCGCGTGCGGCCTGTGTGCTCCATTCACGGGGGGAAAGCCCCTCCTCGGAGTCCTTGCGACCGATCTCGGACAGCACGACAAAGTCCTCGGAGAGGTCGGCGATCAGCTCGCATTTCCGGTCGTGATCCATCTCGATGACGCCCGTCGAGATCTCGACGTGATCGACGCCGAGATCGGCGATCGCGTCGACGTAGTCGTCGATCCGGCCCTGCAACGCGGCGAGTTCGAACAGCGTCCCGCCGAAACACACGGGAACGTCTCGTTCCTGGTAGAGCGCGACCTTCTCGGCGAGGCACTCGGTCACGCAGCCGGTGCCCCAGCCCAGCTTGACGATGTCGACGAACTCCCCGCAGGCATCCAGGCGGTCGCGTGCCTGCTCGACGCCCAGTCCCGGATCGAGGACGTGTGTGAGGCCCGTCTCGCGGGGCTTTTCGGGTCGCTCCGGTAGCTCCAAGAAGTCGAGCACGGCTATGTGCCCCCGCGGCGGGTCCGCGGTCGTTCGCCGACGATCGCCGTGTACGGGGTCCGGCCCGATCGTCGGTCGTCGGTATAGCTATACGCCACAGCCGTACCGCTCGACGCTGATGGGTCTGACATGATGGTATCTATCGGTTGAACGTGTCTGGCGGACCCGCCGCGAACGACCGTCCCGACCGAGAGGAATACGGCGGTGCATAAAAATACTAGGCTTTCTAACACCGGCAACATATCCCCTGTTTCCCACAGAGTACGTCAGCGACGGCGTCGGATCGTCTTCCTGCTGATCCGCCTCGCGAGCGGTTATACCGCCCACATCGAACCCGATATCCCCCTGTTCCGAGAGCCTCGAGAACGTCGGCGCACACGTCTGAGACTCGGAGAGAGCGTCGCGTCGATCGAAAGCTATCGGCCGCGGTCGAGTTCGCGTAATCGATCTCGGGTATTATGTCGCCGGCCCCAGTCGGGATCACCATGCGATCCGACGACACTGGACCAGGGAAGAGGGTGGGGGACGGCGACGTTTCGATGCGCGTCGATCACGTCGGGATCGCCGTCGAGTCGATCCAGGCGGCCGAACCCGTCTTGCTAGCCTTTGGCGCGGAGAAGTCCCTCGAAGAACCCCTAGAGAGCTTCACCTGGGCGTACTACCGGCTCGGGAACGGCTCCCGGCTCGAACTGATCGAACCCGGTACAACGAGTGGCGGTGAGACCGATAGCGAGGACACCGGTAGCGACAGTGACGGTAACGGTGAGGACGGGAGTTTCCTCACCGGCTTCCTCGATCGCTACGGCCCGGGCTTACACCACGTCACGCTCGAAGTCGCGGATCTGGGCCGGGCGATCGATCGGATCGAAGGAACGGGTATAGAGGTCGTCGATCGGGCGGACGAGAGGGACTGGCGCGAGGCGTTCGTCTCGCCCCGGAACCCGACCGGCGTCCTCTTTCAGCTCATGGAGTACCGCGAGGGCTTCGCCGAGAGCCGCGAGGCGGGCAGCGGGCTATTCGTCGGCGGGCGAGCGCTCGGCGAGGACGGCGACTGAAGGGTAGCACCGTCGTCGCTATCGGGTGGTCCCGTCGGTAGGCTGGGTCTAGTGAGGCGTAGTTCGACCCGAAAGCGAAGCCAGCGATAGGAGCGACCCTCGTCCTGTCGAACGACACCGAGGGGAGCGAGGAACCGCTACCGGCGGCCTACGCCGGGCTGACGCCGTTCTACGCGCCGAGTAATTAACAATTCGTTTCCCGCCGATGGTGTATGGAGAACAAATCCTTGTCGCGGCGAGCGGTGCTCCGATCGAGCGGGTTCGCGATCGTCGGGGTCGGCGGTCGTCTCGGCGGCGATCGGCGGGCCGAGAAGGGAGCGTCGGGGACGACGATCGGTACGCGCTCGACGATCGAAACCGAGCGCGAACCCATAGCGGCCGCAGCCGGTTCGAAGAACCCACCGTACGACGTCATACCGTCTTACGCCATCGCGATGCTGACGAGTCCGGTTCGGGGACCGATGACGGTGACGTACTGTCGCGGCGGCCGGCGTGTCTACCGGACGAACGCCGACGGTGGACTCACGCGGGTTGCGCTGCTCCCCGAGGGGTTTCGCCCGGACATGATCTGCCGGAACGCGACGGGCCAATGGCTCGCGGTCACCGGCACCTGGTCGGATCCCGGGACGGCGTCCCTGTACCCGTCGATCGAGGCACTGCGGGAGGGGTCGCCGGCCGCGACGCTCGAGGAGGTCTTTCTCCCGATGCGAACCGCAGTCGTTCCCTTCTGGGACTGGTGGGGGAACGACGCGGGGTTCGTCTGGGCGGAGTACCAGCTGGCCTCGCCGGAGTCGATCCGGATCCTCCGAGCGTCGATCGCCGATGGGTACTCGATCGAGCCGGTCCTCTCGCTCTCGACGCCGGGCGGTCGGGGGTATCACCACTTCCACTCGATCGATCACGACCCCTATCGGCCGGGCACGATCTACGCCACGACCGGCGATCCGAACCCGCGCCCGCAGTGGTACCGCTCGACCGATTACGGGCGGACGTGGTCACGGGTGCCGGGTGCCGGCGGGAGCCAGCACTTCCGGACGCTGCGGATCAACTTCGGCCCCGAATACCTCTACTGGGCGATGGACGGCTGGGACCAGGAGACCGGCGAGGGGTACTTCTACCGGGCCCCCCGGCGCGATCCGAGCGCCTTCGAGGCGGTCGCGACGATCGGCACCGAGAAGGGACGAACGCTCTCCTATGGGTCAGCCCGGACGTTCGATCCGAACGGGGTACTCGTGACGGTCCGCACCGACGAGAAATCACGGGTGCCGCTGTACTTCTATGATCTAGAGACCGAGCGATTCAGCCGGGTCTACGAGTTCGAGGCGGACTACGATCTAGACCCGGTGCCCGGTGTGAACGCGACGATGCCCTACCAGGACCGCCGAACCGGCCGGGTACCGATGTACGTCTACGGCGTCCCGAACCCCAGGGACGACGGGCGGTTCTGGGCCGGCTTCGACGTCCGGCGCGTCGTCCGATCCGAGTAGCCCCGCGAGCGGTCGGTCGGCGGTCGCGATCCCGGCAAGCGGATCGAACCGGTCGGGAGCTACCCGCCTTCGGTCGATCGGGACGACCCGCGTTCACCGACGGCGGGAGCGGACGGCTCGTGTCGTCCCCGCGCCCCGATCGCCGAGGTTCGGCTCACGCTCGCGCGGAAACGGTCAAGGAGACGCGGAGGCGAGGTCAGGTCATGACGCGACCGACGCCCTACGACCACTACGAACCTCACGGGACCGATCCGGAGATCGCGCCCGGCGTCTATCGCGTCGTCGGGACCGGTGATCCGGTCGCGCTTCTCAGGGTCACCGACGGGGAAGAACGGCGGCAGGCGACCGGCGAGGTGATCCGCGTTCCACGGGCGGACCTCGCCGCCGGCTTCGAACCGACCGAGAACCCCGACGCGGGAATCGATCCGGTCGGCAGCCTACGGAACCTGGCGAGTGGCATCGTCTGGAGCTTGCGGCGACTCTTCTGAACGGGAAACAACGCGGCAGGGGAGGGGTGAGCGGGACGACGCCGATCAGACGACGGCCGACGTGAGAACGACCAGCGGGACCAGAACGGCGATGTATAGCGCGGCTTCGAGCGCCCACGCCCGTCCGATGGTCCGGCGTCGTTCCCGCGAGACCCCACGCGAGCGCGGGAGGACGATCGCCACGAAGAACCCGACCATCAGCGGGTAGAACACGATAACTGTCGCGACCGCTGCCGGAAGGCCGGCTCCAAGCAGCCCCTCGGCGAGGAGAAGTACCCAGACGAACAGCGGACCCGACAGCGCGCCGGCGACGTAATGCACGGCCGAGGCCAGCCGGCGGGGAGCCTCGTCGGGGCGGGTCTCGGTGAGGACGCCACTGGCGACCCGCGGCGGCGTTTGACCCTCCTCGATGCGGGCCATGAGAGCGTCCATCGCGAGCGTCGCGAGCACGCCGGCGAGAACACCGAAAAGGATTCGAAGCGCGATCGCGAGCGAGGGCGAGGACGGGGCGACGAGCGGAACCCAGAGGTCGAGCGGGAGCGCGAGTCGGGACACGGTTCGACGATGGCCCGGGCGTCACATATCGGTTACCGATCGGCGTCCCAACGGGGGTCGATGCTCGAATCGGCTCGTCCGGCTCGTCCGACTCACCGGTCATTTCCGGGCGAGAGACGACGCCGAGGCCGGCCGATCGGGCCGGCAGGTCTCCGGTTACCAGTCGAAGACATCGAGGCGTTCTGCCTCCCGGAGGATGAAGGGGCCGGTCGTGCCGGTTCGTTTCGAGATCGTGGCGATCCGGAGCATATAGGCGACGAGAACCAGGAAGGGAAGGACCGCGATCGTCGCGCTCGCGCTGGCGACCCAGGTCAGATCGCTGATGCCGAGCGTCACGCCGCGAAAGGCGCTCCCATCGACGTAAAACACCGTCGCGATCGCGACGACCAGCGCCGGGATCGCAGCGTAGGTGATCGTCCGCGAGAGGTTGACCAGTTCCCACTGGACGTACTGCGTTTTGAAGTACTCCCGGGCTGGGCCGAACAGCGAGAGCGTATCGATCATGTCCTCGAAGGCCTCGCTCGCCTGCTCGTCGATGCTGTCCGCGTGTTCGATCCGCAGCCGGCGGGCCGCGTAGATCTTCCAGGAGTAGTTGTAGTTGAGCGCCGCCCGGAGCACGGCGAACTCGCCGAAGCGTGCGTTCGCGAGTTCCTCTTCGATTCCCTCCGCGTTCTCGACGACCCGGGTGGCAAAGCGGTCGACCCGCTCGCCCAACACCTCGTCGTCGCTCCCGGCGACCGCCGACTGGAGAGCGCCGGCTTGCTTTCGGCTCGCGAGACAGAGCAAGCGGAGGTACG
>PXRA01000077.1 GCA_003021725.1 Halobacteriales archaeon QH_8_64_26 | reverse complement strand
CGAGACAGAGCGTCCCGGGATAGAGGTATCGCGCCGAGCCCGTATCGATCGCTCGGAGGAAAAAACCGAGCGCGAAGAGCATGAACGCAGCGAGAAGGATGTCGTTGCGCATGAACCGCGAGTAATAGAGGAGAACGGGGTTCGCGGCGAGAAAGAGCCCAAGCGCCACGAGTTCCGCATCGCGTAGGTGCTCGCGAAAGAGCCAGGCGGCCAGTGGGAGCAAGCCCCCGAGGAGGGCGACGACGAGGCGGGCGCTGAAATCGCTCGCGCCGATCAACGAGAAGACGATCTCGTTCACGTGATAGAGGAACGGGCCGTGGACGATCGGGCGATACTCCCAGAGACCGGACTCGGCGTACCGGAGGATCCAGTAGCCGACCCGGCCCTCGTCCCAGTGAAAAACCCGAGTTCCGAGACCGACGAGTCGAACGAGAAGCGAGAGAACGGTGATCGCCAGTAGGGCAGCAAGCGTTCGCCGCCGGTTGCCGGGGTCACCCAGGTCGGCTCCCATCGTTTCGTTTCGACACCCCAGGGATTAGAACGTTTCTTACCGATTCGACATGAAGGCGAGCAAGTCCTCCGGAAGCGAGGCATGAAAAGCGCGCGAAGCGGTAGCTCTTTGATCGGTGCTTGTGACCGGAGAGGTATGAGGACGCTCGGGTTGGTGGTCGCACAGTTCAACCGCGCGGTCACCGAAGAGATGGAAGAACGCGCCGCCGAGGCCGCCGCGGAAGCGGGGGCTGAGATCGGCAGCACAGTACCGGTGCCCGGCGTCTACGATTCGCCGCTGGCGGCCGATCGGCTCGCTCGCCAGGGGGGGATCGACGCGATATGTGTACTCGGCGCGGTCATCAAGGGCGATACCGAACACGACCGGGTGATCGCGGACGCTGCTGCCCGGTCGCTCTCGGCGGTAAGCCTCGATCACGACACACCTATCACCCTCGGCGTCACGGGTCCGGGTCCGAGCGCGACGGTCTCGATCGGCAACACCGCTTCCGAACTCGAAGCACAGGGCGTCGACGTCGTCGATCTCTCGGTGGGCGAACCGGACTTCCCGACCCCCGAGAACGTGATCGAGGCGGGCAAGGAGGCAATCGACGCCGGCCATACCGGCTATTCCCCCTCGCCGGGCGTGCCGGAACTCAGGGAGGCAATCGCCGAGGAACTCCGAGCGGATGGTTTGGAGCATAGCTCGGAGAACGTCCTCGTGACCCCCGGGGGCAAACAGGCGCTGTACGAACTCTTCCAGGCCCTTATCGACGACGGGGACGAAGTGGTGCTGCTCGATCCAGCGTGGGTCTCCTACGAGGCGATGACGAGACTCGCCGGAGGCACGCTTTCGAGGGTCGATCTCGCACCACACGACTTCGCGCTCGAACCCGCCCTGGACGACCTCGCCGCGACGGTCTCGGACGATACGTCCCTGCTGGTCGTGAACTCCCCGTCGAACCCCACCGGGAACGTCTACTCCGAGGCCGCGCTCGAAGGCGTGCGCGATCTCGCGGTCGAGCACGACATCATCATCATTTCCGACGAGATCTACAAGGAGATCACCTACGGCACCGAAGCGACGAGTCTGGGCTCGCTGTCGGGGATGAGCGAGCGAACGATCACCCTCAACGGCTTCTCGAAGGCCTACTCGATGACCGGCTGGCGGCTGGGGTATTTCGCTGCCCCCGAGGAAGTAGTCGACCAAGCCGGGAAGCTGCAGTCCCACTCGGTGACGTGTGCGACGCATTTCGTCCAGTACGCCGGTATCGAAGCGCTGCGCAACACCGAGGAGGCGGTCACGGAGATGACCGAAGCCTTCGAGCAGCGCCGCGACCTGCTGTGTGATCGCCTCGCGGAACACGGTATCGACGTTCCGAAACCCGAGGGTGCCTTCTATCTCATGCTCCCGGTCGAGGAGGACGATCAGGAGTGGTGCGAACGAGCCATCGAGGAGGCCCACGTCGCGACCGTCCCCGGAAGCGCCTTCGGCACGCCGGGATACGCGCGGATCTCGTATGCGGCGAGTGCCGAGCGCCTCGAAGCGGCGGTCGATCGGCTCGCGGACACCGGCCTGCTCTGAACGCTCCTGAAGGAACAGCGCCGGCTCCTCGAAACCGTTGAACGGCTCGAATCGCTCGGGAGGACTACCCTAAGAAGAGGTCCTGTGGCGAATCGGTCCCCGAGTCAGCCTCGCGGTAGAGTTCGGCGTACCCACAGAACACACAGGAGACGGCTGTAAAACCATCCTCGGGGAGATCTACCATCTTGCTTACCAGCCCGTCGTTCGCCGACAGCGAGACGACGTCCGTCTCGGTTTCGCCACACTTCGGGCAGCCACGCTCATCACCCGCGTCGGCACTGTTGGCCATACGCTACCTTCGTCAGGAGGGAAATAAGCGCTCGCCCGGCGTGTGAACGCGCCGATGGCCTGGGGAACGATCGTGGCGTGCCGGGATCGGTTTCCCGGTGAGAGCCGACAACCGGGTACCGAGTAGGTGCCGGCGGGAAAGCAGCCCTCAGCTATCGTCGTGGTCCAGGTCGGGGTCGGTGTCGTCGCTTCCGGCGGGGCCAGCGGCTTCGCCCGGTTCGGCCGCCGAGGGCGACTGGTTCGTCTCCTCGGTTATCGAGCCGGTCGAGCCCGCCGCCTCGGAGTCGGCCGCCGCCGCTTTCTCGGCCGTCTCGCCACCTTCCTCGGGATCGACGTTGTGGGCCTCTCGCAGGTGCTCGTCCCGTTCCTCGCGCTTCTCGAAGGTCTCCTCGCAGTGCGCACAGGAGACCGCCCCGTCTTCCACGTCGTTCGAGTCGCTTGCCATACGTCGCTGCGAGGAGTCGCCCGCCCAAAACGGTGTTACCGGCTGCTGCAACGTCGTCGATGCTTCGACACGAGCAGGGGGTGGACCGCTCTGGCTCGCCGGATCGGCGCGCCGACCGGCTCGATACTCACCACCGAGGTCGCTTGCCGGGCTAACGACGGACTGAACGGTTTTTAGTCGTCGGCCGCTCATACTCGCTCAATGGCCGATACGTACGACTACGAGGAGCTGGGGCTCGTGGCCGGCTTGGAGATCCACCAGCAATTGGATACCGAGAACAAACTCTTCTGTGCGTGTCCAACCGAGCGGCGCGACCCCGGGGACGCGGCTCGGGAGTTCGAACGCTACTTGCATCCGACGCGCAGCGAACTCGGCGAACTCGACGACGCGGCGATCGAGGAGAGCCGGGTCGATCGGCGCTTTTCCTATCTCGCCTACGATTCGACCTGCCTCGTCGAAAGCGACGAGGAACCCCCGGGCGAGATGGACGGGGAAGCCATCACGGTCGCCTTGGAGATCGCTTCCTTGCTCTCGATGCGCCCGGTCGATACCGCACAGGTCATGCGCAAGCTCGTCGTCGACGGTTCGAACACGTCGGGCTTTCAGCGCTCCTCGCTGCTCGCGACAGGCGGGGCGATCGACACCGAGGAGGGTGCGGTCGGTATCGAGGACCTGCTACTGGAAGAGGAGAGCGCCGCCCGGATCGAGGAGACCGAGGCCGGGACTCGCTACGGGCTCGATCGGCTGGGCATCCCGCTCGTCGAGATCGGGACCGCCCCGGATATCAGTTCGCCAGCCCAGGCCCGCGAGGCGGCCGAGACGATCGGTATGTTGCTGCGCTCGACCCGAAGCGTAAAACGCGGGCTCGGCACCATTCGCCAGGACGTAAACGTCTCGATCGCGGAGGGTGCTCGCGTCGAGATCAAAGGCGTCCAGGCTCTAGAGGACATCGAGGACATCGTTCGCAACGAAGTGGGTCGCCAGGCGACGCTGCTCGATATTCGTGCGGAACTGGAGGAACGCGAGGCGAGCGTCGACGAGCCGGTCGATGCTAGCGAGGTATTCAAAGGAACCGATAGCGGTGTGATCGGCGACGCGCTCGAAGCGGGCGGGCAGGTGATGGCCGTCCGGCTGGCGGGCTTCGACGGGATCGTCAGCCGGGAACTCCAACCCGACCGGCGACTCGGCACCGAACTCTCCGACCACGCGAAGCGCCACGGAGCCGGCGGGGTCTTTCACACTGACGAGCTACCGGCCTACGGCGTCATCGAGAGCGAGGTCGAGGAGTTACGAGAAGCGGTCGACGCCGGCGAGGCCGACGCGGTGGCGCTCGTCGCCGACGGTCCCGAGACTGCCGGAACCGCTATCGAGGCGGTCGCCGGGCGCGCCGAGCGGGCGATCGCGGGCGTACCCGAGGAGACCCGCGGCGCGAACGCTGAGGGCACGACTCGCTACCTGCGTCCGTTGCCGGGTGCCGCCCGCATGTACCCCGAGACCGACGTCCCCCCGATTTCCCTCGATCTCGAGGGCGTCGAAGCCCCCGAGGTCCTCACCGAGACGGTCGACCGCTTCGAGGACCTGGGCCTCGATCGCGGGCTCGCCGAGCAGGTGGCCTACGGTCGGCGGGTCGAGGCCTTCGAGCAAGCGATCGAGACCGGGATCGACCCGGCACTTGCCGCCCGCACGGTCGAGAGCACGACCACCGAACTCCGCCGCGATGGCGTGCCGGTCGAGAACCTCGACGATAGTCACTTCGCGGCGACCTTCGACCTCGTCGCCAACGAGGGCCTCCCGAAGGAAGGCGTCCCCGAGGTGCTCCGCGCGCTCGCGAACGAGCCCGACCTCGCGGCGAGCGAGGCAGCCGAACGGGCAGGCGTGGGCGCGACCGACGAATCCGAGGTCGAAGCGGCCGTCGCGGCGGTCGTCGAGCGCAACGCGGACCAAGTACGGGCGGAAGGCATGGGTGCCTTCTCGGGGCTGATGGGCGAGGCGATGGGCGAACTCCGGGGCAAGGCAGACGGCGAGGTCGTCAGCGACGCCTTGCGCAAGGAGATCGGGAAGCGCACGGAGTGAGACGAGCCAACGAAACCGGGACGACCGGGAGCGCTCACCGTTCGGCACTCGACGGAGCGAGCGCGGTCGGTTATCGGCGTTCGAAGTCGGGCCGGGGCCCCGAGGAGCCCGAGCCCTCGGCGGACGAGTCCCGAGGGCGCAGTGAACGCGAGGACTGGGGGTCAAGTACGGCCGGGTCGAACTGTCGGGAGAGCCAGTAGGCGAGTCCGACGAGGACGATGACGAAGGCGATGTCAGACAGCCAGTGGATCCCGAGATAGAGCGTCGAGAGCGTGATCCCGACCGCGAGCGCGCCGGCCGTGTAGGCGTATCGGCGACTCGCCTTCCGGGCGTAGAGCGCGGCGAGAATCGAAAGGCCGGCGTGCAGGCTCGGGAAGGCCTTGACCAGGGTATCGGTCGCGGCGATCCCGGCCCCGATCACCGGATGGAGGTCGTACAACAGCGCGTCGACGCCGGGGAGATAGTACGCGGTGACGCCGACCGGAACGAGGAGGAAAAAGGGCAGCGCCGCAAGCGTGAGAGTAGCATAGGCCAGCGCGTAGCGGCGCGCCTCCTCGGGTTCCTCGGCTTTCACGGCGAAGTAAGTGAACAGGACGACGAGCGGAAAGCCAACGAGATAGAGAACGCTGAAGAAGACGGTAAGCGATGGGGCCGTCACGGCCTGAAAGACTTCTACCAGGGAGCCCTCGACGGCATGGACAGCGTCGGTGTAGACCTGCTCGGCGTGAAAGCGGTGAGCGGCCTCGTTGACCCCGGCGGTAACGAGCCAGGCGACGCCGAGGTACTTCCAGTCGGTACGCAGGAAACCCATAATTGCCTCCCGGGCCCCGACCGCGGGGAGAAAGACTCGGAAGCCGATCAGCAGTGCGGTAAGCGGGAAGAGAACCATGAGAACCGCGAACTGCGTTTCGAGCGAGACCGGGACGACCATCCTCGTTCCGTCCGCCGAGATAGTGGAAAGTCGTTACGATAGCGGGAGAACACTGCTCCAAGGGAGCGATCCGGTCCGGGGGTCCAATTGCGGTAGCGACGAAGGGGAACGAGGAGGCAAGCGTTGCGGCGGCGATGTCGGTAGGAGAGAAGCTAGATCAGGACCGTCAATAGTCGTCCTCGATCAGTTCGGTCGCGCGACGGAAGACCCCCCGTAGGGTGGCTGCCTCCCGGCCGGTGAGGCGCGCGCGGCCGAAGACCCGTCGGAACAGCCGGTTGGCTTTCGGGCGTTTCTCCTCGGGGTGGTCGGTCGCGCCCAGCAGGGCGTCTAACTGCTCGTAGAGCCCGTCGGTCGCTTCGACCGCGGCGCGATCGCGGGGGGCGTGCTGGGTCGGGGCGTCGGCCAGGCCGCGCAACTCGTAGAGCGCGATCGTTGCGGCCTGCCCGAGATTGAGTACTGGATAGTCGGCGCTAGCAGGGATCGAACAGATTTCATCCATTCGGGCGAGCTCCTCGTTCGCGAGTCCGGTATCCTCCCGGCCGAAGGCGAGGGCGATCGGGGCGTCGAACCGCTCGGCGTCCACGGCGAGCGAGTCGGCGAGCTCGGCCGGCGATCGGTATGGGTAGCGAACGTGGCGACCCTCGTCCTCGCCGGGGATCGCGGTGAACCCGATCGTGTGGTAGGCTGCTATCAGCTCGTCGAACGTGGTAGTCTCGGCGTTCGGCAGTACGTCCTCGCGGGCGTGACCCGCGAAGCCGTAGGCTTCATCCCCCGGTTCGATCGCCGGCGGGTCGACGAGCGTGAGATCGGCGAAGCCGAAGTTCTTCATCGCGCGGGCGATGGTACCGACATTTCCCTTCTGCTGAGGGCCGACGACGGCCACCGTCGTCATGTAGGGTACTCGCGCGAGAGATCGAGATCCTCGATCCCGGCCGGCTCCTCGCCCTCCTCGGAGCCGTCGTCAGCATCGGCCTCGGCGTCCTCGGCAGCGTCGGTCTCCTCGCTCGTGGCGTCGAGCGCCGCCTCGGGATCGGGCAGGTCCCCGGGATCGGTCTCGACGTGGGCAACGCCACCGTACCCCTCGGGGGCCGCTCCGCCGTCCAAGTACCACTCGTGGAAAGCGTCGTCGAGGTCGTCACTGCCCCGGTGGTTCGATCCACCCTCCTCGCGGAACCAGTAGACGAAGTCGGGTTCGTGTTCATCACAGAGGAGGACCTCGGCCATCGGCTCGCCGTAGACCGCCTGGGCGGGATTACAGCGTTCGATCTCCTCCTCGCCGTGTTCGAGCCAGCAGGCATCACACGGGCGGTTCGCGAGCGACGTCAAGCGACTGAGCCGCTGTCTCGCGTCCGGTGGCATCTCCTCCAAGGGTCGAAAGGAGCCGTCCCCGGCGAAGACGTCCGACTCCTCGAAACGCCACCCCCGGAGACCGATACTGACCTTCGCCATAGCGGTCCTACGGGATCACCCGGCAAAAGGGACGTGCCTGCCGTTCGTGGTCGAGCGACGCAGTCAGGAGAGGGGCTGGAAACGGGAACGGAACGAACCAGTACGAGACCGGAGGGCAACCGAGCGAACGCTCGAAGGACTCGTGTCGAGCGTTCGTCGGGGACGATACCTCGCGCTGGTGGACACCCACCGACGACCGACTCGACCGATCCGGACGCCGAGGCGAACGGGATCAAGGGCGAGTTCCGCGAGCCGATCGACGAACGACCATCGGAAGGCCTCGGAGCGCCCCTTCGAGAAGTGATCGAATCGGAGGGCCGCAGTTCAGATCCCCAATAACGGAGGACATCACGACCACGAAGGTACTCCCGGTGGCGGGGACGGCCGTCGAGGGGAGTTACCGACGGCGGGCGATGACCTCGACCCAGTGGTGGGAATCGAGGAGATCGTCGAACGTGTCGATATCGAGGGACAATCCGCACCAACTCGACTGCCAGCGGATATCGTAGCCGATCTCACTCACCGCCGAGACGATCTCGAAGCCGTTGTCCGCGAGAACGGAGAGAGCCCCGCGGGCGGCGTCGGGATCGACCTGGTTCGGGTGGAACTCGGAGCACAGCAGTAGCGGCCCGGAAGCATCGAAGGCAGGCTTCATACCGTCTATCACCGCCGTTTCGTATCCTTTGAGGTCCATCCGCACGACATCGACTGCTTCCGGTCGATATCGCGCTCGGCGAGGAAGCGATCGCCGGTTACCTGCGGGACCGGAATCGAACTCGTCGACGAACCCGAGGGTTGTGGCGGCTCCTCCCCGACGACCGTTCCGCCGTCCGAGGCGGGGACGGCCGACGGGCCGGATACCCTGTGACAGTTCGCATGCTCGGCCAACCGGAGCGTCGCGTTCTCGTTCCGATCGCCCGGAGCGCAGCGCTCGACGGTGATCCGGTCCCCGTAGCCGTTGAGCGCGACGTTCCGTTCGAGCAACGCGACGTTTTCGGGTGCCGGTTCGATCACGTGGACGTCCGCCCGCTCGCCGAGAACGGTCACCTCCATAAGCGAGAAGTAGCCGATGTTCGCCCCGACTTCGAGTACCGTCACGTCGCCGGTGACTTCCTCGGCGAGCGCACGGAGTTCCTCGCGGAAGACGGTCATCGAGCGCTGTTCGTGGGTACCGTAACTGAGCAGCGTCTTCGAGATGCCCGCATCGGCGGCATCCAAGTACATCTCGTAGTCGTGAACCGGTCGCTTGAGGAAGCCCGCCTTCTCCGGCTGAATCGAACGTGACACGCGGGGAGACCCATCGATCCCTTTGAAGCTGAACGATCATACAGTAAGTACCGTTACGAACACATATAATATTGCTCTCTTCTCATATACACGACGTGCACCTATCGTCAGACGGCACCGGATCCAAGGTTGGCCCGATCGGAACGCTTCGATCGAGCGCCCGCGTCGGGCCCGCCCGTCCATAGGGCCTCCTGTTCGGTCCGCGCGCCGTTCGTCCGTCCCCGAACCGTCGGGATCACGCCCGCCGATACTAGTCAGGACCTCGACCTGTCAGGGTGGCGCTACGCCGGTAGTCTCAAGGTCGACCGGCCATAGAGTCTGTTATGAGTGTTCATACCAGCAGTGGAACCGAGAGCGACACCGAGGTCGTCGTGATCGGCGGCGGCTCGACGGGGTGTGGTATCGCCCGGGACCTCGCGATGCGGGGCGTCGAGGTAACGCTCGTCGAGAAGGGCAATCTCACCCACGGGACGACCGGCCGGATGCACGGCCTGCTTCACAGCGGGGCTCGGTACGCCGTCTCGGATCAGGAAAGCGCGCGGGAGTGCATCACGGAGACCCGCGTCTTAGAGGACATCGCGAGCCACTGCGTCGAGGAGACGGGCGGGCTGTTCGTCCAACTCGAGGAGGACGACGACGCGTACTACGAGGAGAAGCTACAGGGTTGTCGTGATTGTGATATTCCGGCCGAGGAACTCACCGCCGAGCAGGCCCGGGAGGTAGAGCCTTACCTGACGAACGAGGCACAACGCGCCATCCGAGTTCCGGACGGCGCGATCGATCCCTTCCGGCTCTGTGTCGCAAACGCCGCGGACACCGAGCGCCACGGGGGGCGCATCGAGACCCACGCCCCCGTCACCGACCTGCTCGTCGAAGACGGGGAGGTCGTCGGCGTCGAAATACAGCATGAGTCGGGCCCGGGTAAGCGCGTCCACGGGAAGGAGGGCGAGACCGAGGAGATCCGTGCGGAGTACGTCGTGAACGCGACGGGCGCGTGGGCCGGTCGGATCGGCGAAATGGCCGGCCTCGATATCGAAGTCCGGCCCTCGAAGGGCGTCATGGTGGTCATGAACGTCCGGCAGGTCGATACGGTGATCAACCGCTGCAAGCCGAAAGGCGACGCCGACATCGTCGTCCCTCACGAGACGACCTGTATCCTTGGCACGACCGACGAGGAGGTCTCCGACCCCGAGGAGTACCCCGAAGAGCAGTGGGAAGTCGATCTGATGATCGACGAGCTCTCGAAGCTCGTCCCGTTGCTCGAAGACGCTCGGACGATCCGTTCCTACTGGGGGGTCAGGCCGCTCTACGAACCGCCCGACACCGGGACGACCGACCCGACCGATATCTCCCGGCAGTTCTTCCTCTTGGATCACGCCGACCGCGACGGAGTAGCGGGGATGACGAGCATCGTCGGCGGGAAGCTCACGACCTACCGGCTGATGGCCGAGGAGATCTCGAATCACGTCTGCGAGCAACTCGGCGTCGAAGGGGAGTGTACTACCGCCGAGGAGCCACTGCCGGGCAGCGAGGACTTCTCGGTGCTGCGGGATTACATGGAGGAGTTCGGCCTGCGCTCGCCGATCGGCAAACGCAGCGTCCAGCGCCTCGGATCGAAGGCCGAGGAAGTGCTGAAAACCGGGGAACGGAATCCCGTCGTCTGTACCTGCGAGGCGGTGACCAGCGCGGAGCTGCGCGATGCGATCTCGCATGCGGGCACGGATCTGAACGCTACCCGCATCCGCACACGGGCGTCGATGGGCAACTGCCAGGGCGGGTTCTGTTGTCACCGGATGGCCGCCGAACTCTCCCCGGCATACGACGAGCGGGTAGTCAGGGACTCGCTCGACGAACTCTATCAGGAACGCTTCAAGGGCCAGCGCCACGCGCTGTGGGGCGAGCAGCTCTCCCAGGCGATGCTCAATCACGCGCTGCACGCGACGACGATGAATCGTGACCGCGACCCGGCGAGAAAGGAGGAACCGGGAATCGAGTACGGCGCGTTCGACGCCGGCCCCAGTCCCGGCGTGAGCGGCGACGGATCGACGAGAGCGACCGCCGACGGCGGGGTTAGAAGCGACGGCGGTACTCCCGATAGCGGGGCCGGTCGATCCGGAAAGAGCGCGAAGAAGCGGGAGGGCGAGCATGGCGATCAGTGACGACGTGCTCGTGATCGGCGGCGGACTCGCCGGAGTGAGTAGCGCGCTCGCGGCCGCCCAGGAGGGAGTTCGGGTCAGATTGATCTCGCATAAGAAAAGCACCTTGCGCAACGCCAGCGGGCTGATCGACCTACTGGGGTACGCCGATGGGGAGCTCGTCGCCGATCCGTTCGAAGCGATCCCGGTTCTTCCGGAAGGCCATCCCTACGAGCGGGTCGGCATCGAAGCCATTAGGGGGGGCTTCTCGCTGTTCGACGAGGCAGTCGGGGCGAGTTACCTGGGAGCTCACACCGATCGCAACGCGCTGGTTCCCACTTACGGCGGCACGGTGAAACCGACGGCCCGGTATCCGGTGAGTACCGCCGCCGGCCTCGCGAGCGACTCGCGTTCGACGCTACTGGTCGGGTTCGAGGGACTGTCGGCCTTCGACGCGCCGCTGGCCGCCGAGCACCTCCAGGCGGCGGACGTTCCCTTCGATGTTCACGGTGTGAGTATAGCGTTCCCGAAGCGATTCAGGTCCGACGCGACGGCGATGCGCTTCGCCCGAGCGCTCGATCGGGACGAACCGGCCGAGAACGGTGAGTCACACACCAGGGACGTGCTCGTCGAAACGGTGAAAGCTCATCTCGACGGTGCCGAGCGGGTGGGTTTTCCGGCGCTGCTCGGCGAGGACACCCCGGAGGAAGTACGGGGATCGCTCGAATCGGCACTGGGCGTCGACGTCTTCGAGGTGCCGATGGGCCCACCGAGCCTTCCGGGACTGCGCCTCGAAGACCGACTGTACGAGGCACTGGACGAGGCGGGCGTGCGCGTCACGACGGGCAACCCGGTGGCGGAATTCGACACCGAGAACGGCCGGATCACCACCGTCTACACCGACCGGGGTGGCCAGAGAGTTCCCTTCGAAGCGAGCGAGGTCGTCCTCGCTACTGGGGGCCTGGTCGGCAAGGGGATCGGATCGAATCGAAAGGGTGTCTACGAACCGGTCTTCGACTGTTACGTCTCCCACCCCGAGGAGCGCTCGGAGTGGTCCCGCGAGGGTGCGTTCGACGATCACCCCTTCGCTCGGTTCGGCGTGAGCGTCGATAGGGACATGCAGCCGTTGGACGCCGAGGAAAGCGCCGAGTACGGGAACCTCCGGGCCGCCGGCAGCGTTCTCGGAGGCTACGACCTGGCGAACGAGAAGTCCGGCAGCGGCGTCTCGATCGCGACCGGCTACGCCGCCGGCCGGGCCGCAGGAGAGCACGCGTGAACCGGATCACCGAAGGGTCCCGCGGTACGCACCGCTCGGCGACCGCGCTCGCGAGGACCACGACCAGGTGTATAGCGACCGACCGAGAACAGGCGCGAGAACAACCGATCGCCACAGCGAAGACGACGACATGAGCACACCCGAATCCGATCCGACGCCCGAGGAGCACGAGAGCGAGACCGACTTCGACCCCGCTGGGGTCTTCGAGGACCCGACGGAGATGGACCTCCGGCCGGGGGCCGATAGCTGCTATAAGTGTTCGACCTGCGATACGTCCTGTCCGGTTGCGGAGGTCGACGACGACTTCCCCGGCCCGAAGTTCCAGGGCCCCGAGCAGTGGCGGCTCAAGCAGGGGGACGATCAGGACATCGATCCGTCGATCACCGACTGTTCGAACTGTATGCGGTGTGATAACGCCTGTCCCTCGTCCGTGCCGCTGAGCCAGATGCACAACACCGCCCGCGGGGAGTACGTCGAAGGGCAAGCGCCCTCGCTGTGGAACGCGGAGGATTCGCTGGCCGAGGGCGAGTACCGCGAGGCGCTGACCTACCTTCGCGATGTGCCCTCGGAAGTCTCGATCGAGTTCCTCCGCAATCGCGTGCTGTCGAACTACGGGACGCTCGCGGGACTCGGGAGCAAGGTGCCCCGGCTGGCGAACCTGGTGATGGGCAATCGAATCACCAGTTGGGCGAACGACCGTTTTTTCGGCATCCCGAGCGAGCGGGACTTCCCCGAGTTCGCCGACCGGACGTTCCGGGAGTGGTGGCGCGAGCGCGGCGGACCCAAGGTCGAACGCGAGGACAAGCGGGTGGCGTACTTCCACGGCGATTACTCGAACTACAACACCCCCGAAGTCGCGAAGGCAATGGTCCGGGTCTACGAGCACTTCGGTTACGAGATCCGGGTGCCGACCCAGCGGTGTTCGGGCACGCCGATGTTCGCGAACGGAATGCTTCGCGACGCCCGGCGGGCCGCGGCGGTCAATATCACGAACCTCTCCGAGTTCGTCGATCGGGGCTACGACGTCATTGCCTCTTGTACTTCCTGTTCGATGGCCCTGCGCCAGGAGTACCCCGAGCTGTTCGACTTCGAGGGAACGCGAGAGGTTTCGATCCACACCTACGAGGCACTGGAGTACCTCCGGATTCACGAGGACCTCGAAGAGGAGTTGGGCGAATCGAAGGCCGACTTCCCGGATCTCGCCTACCACGCGCCGTGTCACGCGCGCAATCAGGGCCTCGATCGGCAGGCGATCGAACTCTTCGGCGAGCTCGATAGCGTCGCAGTCGAGGACGTCGGCGATTCCTGTTCGGGCATCTCGGGGACGTATGGCTGGAAATCGGAGAAATACGAGAAATCCATGGAGATCGGCGGGGAGATGTTCGAACACATGAAGGACGCCCAGGGCGAGACCGGACTCACCGAGTGTCCGACCTGTGCGATGCAGATGGGTCACGGCACCGGGTACGACATCCGTCACCCGCTCGAGGTACTCGAAGCCGCGCTCGTAGACTGACTCCCGGGGGGCCCCCTCCTTCGTCGTCGATGCTGAACGCCCATTACGGTCCGTCGGCGCGGGAAACGAACAACGCCCCGAACGCTCCGCGCCGAGTAGCGCCGGACAGCGGACGATGTCGCGGTTGTCGACCCGGGGGAAGGTTATTGTACTGGGTATCGAATGGGAGTTCGGTGACCAACCGTGCCATTCCACAACGGGGCTGAACTGGCGACCGTGTACGACGACGCACTCGATGAGAGCTTCGGCTTGATCGCGAGCAACGTCGCGGAACCGAACACCGTGATCGGACTGATCGAGGGCGCTTCGCGGGTGGACTCCGATCTCCTACTACAGCTGAGCAACGGGGCCTGTACGTTCGCCGGCAACGGCGATCCGATCGCCGGGCTGCGAGCGATGGGCACCTACATCGATCTGATCGCCGAGGCGTACGATATCGGCGTCTTTCTCAACATGGACCACCAGACCGACCTCGATACGGTTTCGCGACAGGTCGAGTTAGGGATTCCCTCCTCGATCATGATCGACGCCTCCCACGAGCCCTTCGAGGAGAACGTCGCGACGAGTAGAGAAGTCGTCGAGACGGTCGCGGAAGCCGACGCCGATATCCTGGTCGAGGCTGAATTCGGGCGGATCAAGGGTACGGAAGACGAGATCGTTGCCGAAGAGGCCTTCTACACCGATCCCGAACAAGCCGTCGAGTTCGTCGACCGGACGGGCTGTGACCTGCTGGCGGTCTCGGTGGGCACCCAACACCAGCTCCGAGCGATGCTCGAACGCGGGATCTGTAAGGTCAACAAGGACACCCGCTACCAGTACGAGTACACTCGCACTGCCTTCGATCTCTACCGCGCTCAGCCCGAGGAGATCGTCCTGCCCGAGGAGGCCGAGGGCGCCCGCGATACCTTCTTCAACGAGGTCGAGTGGTCCCCGAACAAGGATCGCTTCGACCCGCGGGTCGCCGGGCGCGATATCCGCGAGCGTATCGCCGACGTGTACGGTGATCTCGCCCGCATCGCCGGCAGTGCCGATCGGAGCCGCTACACGTAGCCACCTCCCTCGTTCCTTACCGTTCGACCGTCCTCACAGCCTTCAGAGCGTGTCCACCGAGAGCTCGCACCCGGTCGGCGTCCCTCCCTCACCGAGAACAGGGCTCGCTCCCGGAGTGCCTGAGGATGCTCATATCGTAGAACGATTGGCTGGATCGCGAGGAAAATCACATCGGGGTTCATGGACCAGCCGGCGGATACCACCAGGACCCCTCGGCAAAGATCCGCTCGAATCGAGAACTGAGAACGGGGCGGTCCCGAGGTCGGTGCCCTCAGAGCCCGAGAGTCGGGACGTACGACGACCCGGGGAAGACGCCGAGAATGGCCAGCACGGCGATGACGAACGAACCGAAGGCGATCGCCGCTGCGGGCGGGTCCCAGTGGGTGTCGCCGTGGGCGTAGAATATCCGCTGGAAGAGTTCACCGAACAGCCCGGCGCCCAGGCCGAAGACGCCGGCCATGAACACCGCGAGCGCCGCACCGCCCGCGATCAGGCCACTCCCGTCGGCCATCACGGCGGCGGCCGCGGCGCTGCCGATCAACGCCATGTGATGGGTGACGGGAATGTTCTCGACGCCACAGTTCAGAAAGACCAGCGAGGCGGCGCTGATCCCGAACATGAGAAAGACCGACCCGGTCTCGACGGTGATGAACCCGCCGAGCACGCCGACGGCAGCACCGACGACCGCGACGCCCGCCCACTTGTACTGATGGGGGAGCCAGGGTTCGACGAGCAGCCGGCCGCTCGCGGTGCCGCCATCGGTGAGGGCACCGTCGGCGTCACCACTGGACGCCGACTCGCCCATCACGCGCATTTCCTCGTCCTCGAAGGGGCTCATATCGAGCAGGCCATACCCCTGGGTGTCGCCGATGATATCGTAGCCGAAGGCCAGCCGGGCGATAAGCGCCGATATCGTCACGCCCATGGCGATGCCGTCGAACGGAAAGAGCAAGCCCCCGAAGATCGTCTGCAGCCAGTAGCCAAGCACCCCGAAGACCGCCCCGACGGCCAGTACGTCGGGTTTCGTTCCGAGCGCGTAAGCGATGTGTTTGGCGTTATGGAAGTCGAACCCGCTTTGCATGTAGCCCCGATCGGCGGCATAGGCCGCAGCCGCGACCCCGCCGGCAAAGCTGATCGCCGGGGAGAAGGGTGGGCCGAACGCTATCGTGCCAGTGATCCCGAGCGACCCGAGGGTAGCGGGATCGCCGGCACCGGCCTGGGCGAGCGCCTGCCCCGCGATGTTCGCGGCTTCACCCCCGACTATAATAAAGCCCATAACGATGAAGGCCGGCAGCGCCCCGAGCGCGGCCCCGAACGCACCGCCGGCGAGCGCGCCCAGAAGCGCCTCCGGGGAGAGGAGACTCCCGAGCAGTTGGCCGACGACGACCGTCCCGACAGCGACCATCTACGAGTCCTCCTGGGCCCAGCTCAGCGAGCGCTCGACCGCCCGCAGCCACTGCTCGTAGTTGTCCTCGGTGTCGCTCGCCTCGTCGGGTTCGAAGGTCCGATCGACCTGCCAGTTCTCCCGGAGTTCCTCCAAGTCACTCCAGTAGCCGACCGCGAGCCCGGCCGCATACGCCGAACCGAGCGCCGTGGTCTCATCGACGTCCGGGCGAACGATCTGTGCGCCGATGATGTCCGCCTGCTGCTGGCAGAGGAAGTTGTTCTTCACCGCGCCACCGTCGACCTCTAAGCTCGTGATCTCCAGTCCCGTATCGGCCTCCATCGCCTCGGCGACGTCCCTGGTCTGGTAGGCGATCGACTCCAAGGTGGCCCGGACGATGTGCTCGCGTCTGGTCCCCCGGGTCATCCCGACGATCGCGCCCCGGGCCCGGCCGTCCCAGTGGGGCGCGCCCATGCCGGTAAAGGCCGGCACGAGATACACCCCATCGGTCGAGTCGACGCTCCGGGCGAGGTCCTCGGTCTCAGCGGCGTCGTCGATCATGCCGACGTCCTCCAACCACTCGATCGCCGAGCCCGTGACGAAAATCGCCCCTTCTAAGGCGTACTGGACGGGTTCGCCCGAGTACTGGAAGCCGATCGTCGTCAGTAGGCCGTTGTCGCTCTCGACGGCGTCCTCGCCGGTGTTCGTGAGGAAAAACGATCCGGTGCCGTAGGTGTTTTTCGCGTCGCCCGGATCGAAACAGGTCTGACCGAACAGCGCGGCCTGCTGGTCGCCAAGGGCCCCGGCGACCGGTACCGCCGCCCCCAAAAAGTCCGTCGGATCGGTATGCCCGTAGAACTCCTCGTCACTGGAGGGCCGGACTTCGGGTAACATCGCCTCGGGTACCGAGAACTCCTCCAAGAGGTCCTCGTCCCACTCCAGGTCGTGGATGTCGTATAGCATCGTCCGGGAGGCGTTGGTGACGTCGGTGATGTGGTTCCCGGTGAGGTTGTAGATCAGCCAGGTGTCGATCGTCCCGAAACAGAGTTCCCCGTCCGCAGCACGCTCGCGGAGATCGGCGGGCCGGGCGCGCTGGGTCTTGATAGGGTCGGCGTTGTCCAGTAACCACTCGGCTTTCGTCGCCGAGAAATACGCATCCGCCTCCAGACCGGTCTTTCGCCGGAGGTCCTCGACCTTGCCCTCGGCTTCGAGTTCTTCGACGCGGTCGGTCGTCCGGCGGTCCTGCCAGACGATCGCGTTGTGGACTGGGGTGCCCGACTCGCGATCCCAGATCAGCGTCGTCTCGCGCTGGTTGGTGATGCCGATCGCCTCTAGCTGCTCGGCGTCGATCCCGCCGTTAGCGAGTGCGTCCCGAACTACTTGCTGAGTTCGCTCCCAGATCTCCATCGCGTCGTGTTCGACCCATCCCGGCTCGGGATAGATCTGTTCGTGTTGCTCGTAAGCACTGGTAACGACCCGGCCGTCGTGGTCGAAGACCATGAACCGCGTGCCCGTCGTGCCCTGATCGATCGCGCCGACGTATGTATCGGATGTCATGTGTGTTGCCACCTGGCGTATGCTCGGTTCCAGCTTCTTTACTGGTAGTACGCCTTCCTCGGTAAACATCATGGAGTATAATAAAGCTTGTGCACGTTCCACACAGTGACGCGGGACACCTTCGACGGCGCGACGGCCGACGAGGGGGTTTCGACGATTACCAGGTCGGGGAACGAGCACCAGTATCCGGATCAGAGACGGACACTCGACTCCGGGGACGATCGGGGGAGCGGCCCCCGAGAACGAACACGGGGCGTCATCGTCTCGCTACGCCTCGGCGATCGACGAGGGTTGGATGTCGTAGAGCTGACGAAAGACCGCCGTCGGGAACTGCGGTTCGAGCCGACTCGGTGGTCGACCAGCGCCGTTCGAGCGGTCACTGGCAACCCGCTCGACGATACCGTCGTTCGCCAATTCGTAGATAAGGCGCTGTACCGTCCCCGCCGAGAGATCGACGGCGGGCGAGCCGGCGATGGCATCCGCCGCGGCGCTGACCGACGTCCCTTCCTCGCCGAGAGTCACGAGTCGGCGTAGCACCTGCTGGCGGCTGTCCGGCAGCGCGAGTACCCGCCCGAGCGACACCGACGGCCGCGGGACGGCGTTCATCCCGTCCCAGAGGTCGCGTTCACGAACCCGCGACGCGCCCGCGCTGTCGGCGGCGTGGGCCGCGGCGAACAGGGCCGAAAGCGCGTCATGAGCGTTCCCGTCGGCCCAGCTCGCGATCTGGCGGAGCTGCTCGTGTTCGACGGCCCGGCGGGCCAACCCCGCCGACGCTCGGGCCGTAAGGATATCTACGAGCGCGTGTTCCCGGTAGGCGGGCACCTCGATTCGGTCGGGTGGTCGAACGGCCTCGGGGAGCGTCGAGGGCGACGCCCGCCCCACGGCGACCCACGAGAGCGAGTCGGGCACGGTATCGAGCGCGCTTGCGAGTTCGACGAGTCGACGGGCGTCGGGTTCGCCGACGTGGTCGAGAGCGACGAGGATGCGGCGATCGTAGGGGGCGAGGTACTCCGAGAGGCGTGCATGAAGCGTCTCGGTACTGACGCCGTGTTCGGGCACGAACTCCTCGAGCACCGCATCGAGGATCGCCCGGTAGAGACCGAAGTCGCTGTCGGCGTGGCGCGCGTCGACCGAGACGAGATCGGGCGTCACGCCCGTCCCGCCACGGGTCGAGGTGTGGATCACCGAACCCGAGAGCGAGCGGAGCCGGCCGAGTCGGGCGAACAGTGCGGTGACGACCGCGGACTTCCCGGTTCCGGGTGGACCCCAGACGTAGGCGTTCCGTGGCAGTCGATCGTCGAACACCGGATCGACGTAATCGAGCAGGCGTTCGAGAACCGACCCCCGGCCGGTCGGCTCCCTGAGGTGGGCCACGGGACTGATCGCGTCGTAATCGAGTACTAGCTGTGAGTCGTCTCCGGAGCGCTGTCGTCGTCGGATGCGGGTCGTGAGATCCATCGTGTTTGCCCGGTTATCTCGACCATCACTCGCCCGACGACCAGCGCTCTCGCCGCCTACCGTCGTTGACGGCCGTGATAGATTATTTACTACTGCTGAAGGTTCGATCGTAGCTTAAATAGCGTACAGTAATAAAGCTTCCCGACCCGGTTACCGGGTGTCGACCGATGCCCCGATCGAGAAACGCCGGAGAAGCATAGACGTCTCGAGTCTGCGTCAGTCGTTAGTAGGGGAGTTCGGGAACTGGAACCGATTCGGATGCGCGCGAGATCTTTACTCTCGGTATACCGCTTCCGATAAAGCGAAGTGTTTGCGGAGCGTCCGCAAACGAACGAATGACACGCGAAACCGGCGTCTTGGTCATCGGCGGCGGCGGAACCGGTGTCGGGGTCGCCCGCGATCTCGCGATGCGGGGGGTTGGGGTCACCCTCTGTGAGCGGGACGGATTAGGGCAGGGAACCAGCGGCCGCTCGCACGGATTATTACACAGCGGCGCTCGCTACGCCGAATCCGACCCCAAAGGCGCTCGGGAGTGCATCCCCGAGAGCCGGACTCTCAAACGTATCGCGGGCGAGTGTATCCGCGATTCAGGGGGCTATTTCCTCCAGGTCACCGGCGACGACCCGGCGTACTTCGAGGAGAAACGCGCGGCCTGCGAGGAGGTCGGCATCGATTTCGAGGTTCGTTCCGGCGAGACCGCCCGCGAGATGGTGCCCGCGCTTTCCTCCGAGGTCGAGCGCGTCATGGAAGTTCCCGACGGGCTGATCTACCCCTCGCGGCTCGTCGCGGCGACCGCGAAGAGTGCCCGCGAGCACGGCGCACGCGTCCGCACCCACGCGCCCGTGACGGATCTCCACGTCGAGGGCGGACGGGTCACCGGCGCGACGGTCGGCGGCGAGGCTGGCGGGGAAAACGAAACGCGGATCGACGCCGAATACGTCGTAAACGCGACGGGCGCGTGGGCCGGACGACTGGACGAGCGCCTCGCGGTCGAGATGGAACCGGCAAAGGGCGTCATGGTCGCCGTACCATACGATGGGCTCGATCCTGTCTTGAATCGCTGTCGCGAGCCCGACGACGGCGATATCGTGATCCCCCACCCTGAACAGGCGATACTCGGCACGACGAGCGTTCCGGTCGCCGATCCCGAAGAGTACGACCGGGAGGACTGGGAGATAGAGCGCGTGATCGAGGAGTGCGGGGCGATGGTCCCCGGAGTCGAAGATCGCGAACCGGAACGAGTCTACTGGGGCGTCAGGCCGCTCTACGCGCCCGACGAGGCCGAACGCGAGCAGCGGGGCATCTCACGGGGGTTCTTCCTGCTCGATCACGAAGCCCGGGACGATCTCGGAGGGATCTGTTCGATCGTCGGCGGCAAGCTGACGACCCACCGGCTGATGGCCGAAGCCGTCGCCGATCATGTGACCGAGCGCCTCGGCGTCGAGGCCGCCTGTCACACTGCCGAGGAGACCCTCCCGGGTGCCGACGATCCCACGGTGCTGGACCGATACGTCGAGGAGTTCGATGCGCGCGGCCCCGCCGATGAGGACGTCCTCGGGACGCGAGTCGACTAGCCACCCTATCGCTGACGTCTTAGACGCATCCGGGCGCACTCGGCGTGACGGGTGGCGGGTCGTGGCAGTAGAGAGACACCGTGTGGAACCATACGAAACCGTGCGGTGGGTTCAAATGGCACGGGGTTCGAATGGTAGGTATGAACAGTCCCCGGAACAACCGTCAGGGAGCGAACGTCCGGACACGTTCGTTCCCCGGGCAAGAACCGGAGACAACGGACGCGACCGAACGGTCGAACGACTGGATGCAGCCGGGCGATAGGCGGCTGCTCGGCTCGCTCCGTCGGGACGGCCCCGAATCGTGTCCGCTGCTGGCCGCCCGGATCGGGATGCACCTGAAGTACGCGCGCAAGCGGTGTGAGACACTCGAAACACGCGAACTCGTCCGATCGCTTGATGGACGCCGATACGAACTGACCGAGCGCGGCGAGCGCTATCTCGAGGAACTCGATTCGGAGCCGTAGTAGAGCTTCGCTCACCGGTCGTCCGCCGGCAGGTCGGTAGATGTAGACGACCAGCTCGGTCGGGGAGCGATCGGATCGAGTCGGAGGCAGAATCAGTAGCCGATCGCGACGCCGTCCTTTCTTGGCTCGGTCGCGCCCGAGAGCACGCCCTCACAGTAGCGCGCGAACTGGCCGCCGCCGAACCCGACCGGGGGTTCGACGGTCACGTCGTGGCCGCGGCGCGCGAGGTGAGTGAGTGTCTCCGAGTCGATCCGGGATTCGACGGCCAGCCGGCCGTCCTCGCGGTAGCGCCATCGGGGGCGGTCGAGTGCGGCCTGTAAGGAGTCCTCGCCGTCCAGCAGGTGCGAGAGGACCTGGAGGTGGCCCTGTGGCTGCATGTACCCGCCCATGACGCCGAAGGCGAGCCAGTCCTCCTCGTCCACCTTCGCGAGCCCAGGGATCAGCGTGTGGAACGGGCGCTTGCCCGGTTCGAGGGCGTTCGGATGATCGGGATCAAGCGAGAAGGACGCCCCACGATTCTGGAGGGCGACCCCGGTCTCGCCGGCGACGAGGCCGCTGCCAAAGCCCGCAAAGCGGGAGTTGATATAGGAAACGACGTTGCCCGCCTCGTCGGCGACACACAGTAGTACTGTATCGGCGTCCTTCGCGCTGGAATCGGGCATCCCGACGCCGATCTCGCCCGAGTCGGTCGCTTCCTCGGTGATATCCCCGGCACGATCGACGGCATAGGCCTTCTCGTGCAGGGCAGGGACGGGCTCGTACTCCGGATCGGTGACGTAGTGATGGCCATCGTGGAAGGCGCGTTTCATCGCCTCGGCGAAGTAGTGGATCGAATCGCTCGATCCCGGTGGGTAATCACCGGCGTCCACGGCTTCGGCGAGGTTGAGCGCCTCAAGGGCGAGGGGGCCCTGGTTGTTCGGGCCCAGTTCGTAGACCTCCGCTCCATTATACGTCGTCGAGATCGGGTCGACGAATTCGGGTTCGAAGGCCGCGAGGTCTTCCTGTGTGAGGAAGCCGCCCTTCTCTTGGACTTCCTCGACGATCGCCTCGCCGACCGGCCCCTCGTAGAAGACGTCGGCCCCTTCCTTGGCGATGTGCTTCATCGTTCGTCCGAGTTGCTCTAAGCGCACCTCCTCGCCGGCTCGCGGGGCGCGACCGCCCGATAGAAAGGTCTTCCGGGCGTGGGCGTCGGTAAAGAGGTCTTCTGCACCCTTCCAGTGATGGGCGATCACCGGCGAGACCGGGAACCCCTCGATGGCGTACGCGATAGCGGGTTCGAGCGCGTCGGCGAGGGTCATGGCTCCTAACTTCTCGATCGTGGCCTCCCAGCCCCGGGCGGTGCCGGGTACGGTCACGGTGTGCGGTCCAGTAAAGGGCATCTCGGCATCGGCGGAGTCCTCTTGATCGGCGATCGATTCGCTCACTCTTTCGATCGTGGCCTCGCCCGGCGCGCCCCCACAGCTTCGCAGGCCGCCGACCTCGCCGTCCGCGGTCCGGTAGAGTGCGAAGACGTCCCCGCCCAGTCCGGTTGAGGTGGGTTCGGTGACGTTGAGCGCCGCAGCGGTGGCGACGGCGGCGTCGAAGGCATTGCCACCATCCCGAAGAATCGAGACGCCCGCCTCGGCGGCCAGTGGCTGGCTCGTCGCGACAATGCCCTGGGAGGCATAGGCCACCGACCGCCGCGAGGCGAAGCGATCGAGGTCGGCCGTGTCGTCCATGGCAGCTCGTGTGAGCAAGCGCGCTTAATAGCCCCGCCGGATGAATTCGGGTTCGGGTTGAGGTGCTACGGGCTACTGAACTATTACATGACGTTCTCGGTCTGCACGCGCATCGAGGGAAGCGAGGGAACGAGCTTCGGTATCGGCGTCGCGACCGACGCGCCGGCCGTCGGGGCGCTCGCACCCTTCGTCGGCGAGCGAGGAGCGATCTGCACCCAGAGTTTCGTCAACGTCCGCCTGGGACGGCGGGGAATCGATCTCCTCTCGGATCTCGCGGTCGGCGACGCACTCGGTGGACTGCTCGCCCGGGACGAGCGCAGCGACCTCCGGCAGGTCCACGGCATCGACGCCCGGGGCGAGGCGTATGCCTTCTCCGGCGAGAACTGCGAGGAGTGGTTCGGCCACCGGGTGGAAGAAGAGGCAGGCATCACCGCGGCGGGGAACATGCTCGCGAACGGCGAGACCTTAGACGCCGCGATCGAGGCTCTCGGCGGGGATGAGGACGCGAACACGGCGACCGCGGAAGCGAGCACGGACAGGAAGGTCGAGGGGGAGCCGGATGGGGACATCGAAGATGCCGAACTCACCGATCGGCTGATCGACGCGCTGGCGGCCGGGGTGGAGGCCGGCGGCGACAAGCGAGGGCACTCCTCGGCGGCGATCGCGGTGTGGGCCCCGGAGACGATGGCCTACCACGATCTACGGGTCGATCACCACGACGAGCCGGTCAAGGAGCTGCAGCGCGTCCGCGACGCGGCCAGGGCCCGGAGCGAAGCGGCGGACTTCGACGAGGACTCCAAATCGCGGGTCTTCGACTGAGGAGGTCGCTACCGGGTTCCGAGACCTTCGATACCGCGCGCGACCGATGGGCCGTATCGAGGATCGGGCGCGCCGACCTCAGAGCACATCGGGGTCACCGGGCATCTCCGGATCGACGCGATGACAGGCCGCATGGCCGCCTTCGGTCGGGGCGTCGCGAGGGGTCTTCCCCTCACACGGCGAGGGGAAGGCCTCGGCAACGGTCGTTTTGGCTGCTTCCGTTTCGCCGCTCGCGAGACGAGCGGCCGCGTTCTCGATCGCTTCCTGGGCGTCGGCGGGGAGTTGGGCGTCGCGGGCGAGGCGGAGCAGGTCATCGCGCCGAAACCCCCGCCGTACTGACATCGGACCGTCGTGCTGCATCATCGGCGCCATGCGGAGCAGGCGGCTGAGCATCCAAATCCCGACGTAGGCGAGCGGGTGTCGGTGGAGATCGTTGACGAGAAGGCCTCGACGGGCGACTCGCTGCAGCTCGGTAAGAAGCTGCACGGCATCAGGGCCGTGAAAGTGGTGAAGGAAGAGGGCCGCGTGCACGACGTCGACCGCGCCGTTCGGACATGACAGATCTTGGGCGTCCGCAATTTCGACGCGGACACGGGAGCGAAGCGACGGGGATAGTTGGGCGTCCAAGTGGGCGCGGGCGTGTCCCACCGTTACAGGATTGGCGTCAATTCCGACCAGGTCCACCCGACACCCGAACCGGCCTGCCCGACGGGCGAGGTGGGCGAGATGGTCTCCGACCCCACATCCCACATCCAGGATGCGGAGCTGATCGTGCCGTCGGAGCAGCGGGTCCAATACCGCGTCGGTGGCCGCGTAGGCGCCGAGCAGACGGTTGGTGCGGCGGAGGTCCTGGAGGGCCCGCGTTAAACGGGCATCGGTAATGGAAAAGTCGTCCATCCATTCCGCCTCCTCCAGACGACGAGACAGGTCCGGGAGGGTGAGGGGAGATGGAGACACTACAGATTCACGCGTACGTCTGTATAGATCGGAGCGGCGCTCACGTGTTGGCGTGGGGCCGAGACGAGTTCGCCAGAGATTCCCGGCAGGCCGTGCAAGAAGGAACTACGTGACGTCGACCTCTGCCTCGATGCCCTGCTCCTCGAGCCGGTCTCGGACCTCCGGGGCGAGGTTCTGCTCGACCGAGCTGGGTATCACCTTCGCCACGAGCCACGCGATGTATCCCTGCTGCCAGGCGGCCTCCGTGGCATCTTCGATTGTGATCTCGAGACGTCGGGACCCCTCGGTATCCACCGTCGCCTGGATGCCGCGGCTCCGGAATCCATCTTCCAGATGGTCGGCCATCTGATTGCGGACCGCCGACTCGATGTCGGCCCCGGCGCGGGCTGCCTGGGCCGCACGCGGCCCCATCTGTCGGCTCGCAAGTTCCTGGGCGTTGAGAATGGTCACTTCGATCATGAGAACGAGCGCTGAGGCGTGAACGGTGCGAGAGACGAGAGGGTGAAGGTGCGGACGG